>JAIVHE010000459.1 GCA_020201255.1 Desulfobacteraceae bacterium | reverse complement strand
GCAGGGGATGTTGTATTTTTGCATATGGTTTTTGGAAAAAACCTTGCTGCCCTCCAGTCGGGCTGCGGCCCGGCTGGGGCCGAACACGGCAAGGCCCTGTTCCTCGAACACATCGGCAATGCCCTTGACAAGAGGGCCTTCGGGGCCCACCACGGTGAGATCAATGTCATTGTCTTTGGCAAACGCAGCCAGGGCCTGGATATCTTCGGCATCAATGGCAACGGATTCTGCCAGATCCCGGGTTCCGGCATTGCCAGGCGCACAGTAGATTTTTTCAACCATGGGGCTTTGGCTGATTTTCCATACCAGGGTGTGTTCGCGGCCGCCACCGCCCACTACAAGGATGTTCATTGGTTTCTCCTTTGGTTTGTATGTTGGTGTTCTTCAATGGCCAGATGGATCAGTTTGTCAAGCAGTTGTGAAAAAGAATACCCGGCTGCCATGGCAGACTGGGGATACAGGCTGGTGGCAGTCATGCCGGGGATGGTATTGGTTTCCAGAACAAAAAGCTCCTCTCCTGCAAGGATCATGTCGGTGCGGGAATATCCTTTGAGGAACAGGGCCTGGTGGGCTTTGACTGCCAGGTCCTGGACCCGGCGGGTGGTTTCGGAATCGATGCGGGCCGGACAGATCTCTTCGGTTTCACCGGCCACATATTTGGCCTGAAAGTCAAAATATTCATGGCCCTGTCCGGGGATGATTTCTATGACCGGCAGGGCCTGGAGATCATCATTGCCCAGGACTCCGCAGGTGAGTTCAAGGCCTTTTATATAGGCTTCAATGATAACGGTGTCATCATGGGAAAAGCCTTCCTGGATGGCCTGTTCCATATCCGCTTCTTTCTTGACAATGGTCATTCCCACGCTGGAGCCGGCGCAGGCCGGTTTGACCACCAGCGGCAGACCCAGTTGCCTGATCACTTCGGGAATATCAACGGCATCATTCGGGGTAAAAGACCGGAAGGCGGGGGTGGGGACATCCGCCCCTTTATACAGGCGTTTGGACAACAGTTTGTTCATGGCCACGGCAGATCCCAGAACCCCGGCGCCCTGGTAGGGTATATCCAGCAGATCCAGCAGTCCCTGGACCGTGCCGTCTTCCCCGAACGGCCCGTGGAGAATGATCAGGGCTGCATCTATTTTGGGGGCATCCATGACCAGTTGGGTGAGATCGGTTTTGGGATCATAGCGCAAAATATCATATTTATCCTTGTCAAGGGCATCAAATACCTGGTTGCCGCTGTTCAAAGAAACAGATCGTTCAGAGGATATGCCGCCTGCCAGAAGGGCGAGTCTGATTTTTTCCATAATAACTTTCCTTATTCCTGGATAATGGTTTGTCTTGCTTTTTCAAACTCTTCTTTTGTGATCAGGCCTTTTTCAAGCATGTCATCCAGCTGAAACATTTTACGTTCCGCCCTGTCACTTTCTGTTTCGATAAGACGGGTATTGCTGTCGGTTTCACTGCCACGATTGTCCAGCAGCAGATCGGTATTTTGCCGTGCATTGATTTTGAATGCGGCAAGCCCCCCCAGCAGACTGACTTCAATATTGCGGTCCTGCATATGGGCATTGGAAAGCATATCACTGATTTGGGAGGAGCTTTTCTGCATTCGCCGGTATAAGAGCCAGCCAATAAAAAGCAAGAGAAGAGCTGCGCCTCCCATTATCCAGGGCAGGTAACTGAAAACACCTTTAATGAACACCACAAAAATTGCGATGCCTGCCAGAAGAAACACATGGAGCAGCAGGATGAAGTAGCCGATAAATATATTTTTGAACAATCCTTCTTTGTCTGATTTCTTAAGTTTCATGATAATTTTCTGATGATATTTTCCCTGTATTTTTCTGTAATTTTATTAAACCAGTCCGGGTTTTGCAAGCTATTTTCTTGACAGTGTATAGGCAATACTGTATCAAATACCATTTTTAAATATAGAAAGGTATGGGCATAATTTCATAAAAGTGCAAAGAAATAGTTGTCAAAAAACAAACGTAAAAAAAGATGTTGATAAAGCAATGATTCAGAAAAAGACCATATCAAAGATCAGAAATATCGGTATCATGGCCCATATTGATGCGGGTAAGACCACTGTGACAGAACGGATTCTCTACTATACCGGAAAATCCCATAAGCTGGGGGAAGTCCATGACGGGGAAGCGATCATGGACTGGATGCAGGATGAACAGGACCGGGGCATCACCATCACATCGGCGGTGACCACCTGCCAGTGGCAGCAGTCCACCATCCAGATCATCGACACCCCCGGACATGTGGATTTCACGGTTGAAGTGGAGCGGGCACTGCGGGTTCTGGATGGAGCCATTGGCGTGTTCTGTGCAGTGGGCGGGGTGGAGCCCCAGTCTGAAACGGTGTGGCGCCAGGCGGATCGGTACCGGGTGCCCAGGATGGCCTTTGTCAATAAAATGGACCGCATTGGGGCGGATTTTTTTGCGGTGGTGACATCCATCAAAGAAAAACTGGCAGCCAACCCGGTTATTCTCCAGGTCCCCATGGGTGCGGAAGACCATTTTGAGGGCATTATCGATCTGATCGACATGAAACAGATCCGGTGGGATGATGAAAGCCTTGGCGCCACATATTCAATAGAAGATATATCACCGGAATTTGAGGATCTGGCTCTGGAATACAGGGAAAAACTGCTGGAAGACGTATCTGAAACCGATGACGGGATCATGGAAAAATACCTGGGTGAAGTAGAAATTGTAAGAGCGGATCTGATTTCAGCCATCCGAAAGGCCACCATAAGCAGGAAAATCGTGCCGGTCCTGTGCGGCAGTGCCTTGAAGAATAAAGGCATTCAGCCGCTGCTCAATGCCATCCAGGATTTTTTGCCCAGTCCCCTTGATGTACCACCGGTGCGCGGTATTCATCCGGACACCGGTGACCCCATTGATTTTCCCCCGGAAAAAAACGGTCCCCTGGCTGCCCTGATCTTCAAGGTATCCATGATTGAGGGCCGCAAACTTTCCTTTGCCAGAATTTATTCGGGAAAGATCGAAGCAGGCGCTGATGTGTTCAATCCGGTTTTACAGAAAAAAGAAAAACTATCCCGGATACTGCGCATGCATGCCAATAAGCG
>JAIVHE010000458.1 GCA_020201255.1 Desulfobacteraceae bacterium | reverse complement strand
GACGCGGCTATCGCCAGGGGCAACCGTCTTCTGGAACCGGCCAAAGCCAAACCCTGGAGTTTTAAAAAGCAGGTCTTTTTGGTCATGGACTGCTGGGATAATTTTGAATATTTCAAGCTGACACCGGAAGGGAAGAAAGTTGATCCGGGCCTGCCCCTGTTCGTGCATATTGTGAAGCCGGAACAGGATCTGATTGAGCAGTCCCAGAAAGAAGCCTTCTGGGCAGACGTGTCTGATGAAGCAGTCAGCATTACCCGGTACAAGGAGATGGTTGAGGCCAAAATCCTGGTGCTCACCGAGGATCTGGCAGCATGATCTATCGGAAAACAACACCCGAAGAACTGGACCTGATTCTTGAAGAAGGAGAAGGCTACACCCTGGAATTCAAGCAGAATGTGAACGCTGATCTGACAAAAGAGCTTGTGGCCTTTGCCAATGCTTCGGGCGGCCGGATTTTCATCGGTGTGGACGACAATAACCAAATTACCGGCTGCAAATTTTCCAATGCCCTTTTTTCCAAAATCGAAACCATGGCAGCCTCCTGCGATCCTCCGGTGACCATTTTTATTGAAAAACTGCCGGATAAAAAACTGATGGTGATCCATGTGCCAGAAGGGGCCAATCGTCCCCATCGCTGTACCAAGGGATTTTATCTGAGAAACGGTGCCAGCTCCCAGAAAATGAGCACGGCCGACATCACCGCCTTTATCCAGTCCGAAGGAAAGGTTCGGTTTGATCAGCAGCTCAGGATGGACCTGAATTGGAAAGAGGTGCTTGATCCATCCCGCCTGGAACACTTTTTATCTCTCACCGGCATTACCCAGAAAAGTGACACGGCAAACCTGCTGCGCAATCTTGGGGCGGGTGATGAAAAAGAGGGCCGCTTTTACCTGAATCAAACCGGGATCCTTTTTTTCGCCAAAGATCCGGCATTGAGACAACCCTTTGTCAATGTCATCTGCGCCCTGTTTAAAGGCACGACCAAAGCCTATATCCTGGACCGCAAGGAACTGGCTGGTAACATCCTTGAAAATGTGGAAGATGCCCTGCTGTTTTTACAGAAGCATCTCCAGCTTCGCTGGGAGATCACCAAAGACAGCCTCCGCCGTCAAGAGATCCTGGAGCTGCCGGAAGTGGCCCTGCGTGAAGCTATGGTCAATGCTGTCTGCCACCGGGATTATCTTGAGCAGGGCGCCCAGGTTATGGTGGAGATTTTTGACGACCGGGTGGAAATCCATAATCCCGGCGGCCTGCCCAAGGGATTGCCGGAAAAGGATTTCGGCAAACGAAGTGTCTGTCGAAACCCCAATATCGCTGCGCTGCTGCTACGGTGCGACTACATTGAAAAGATGGGCACCGGCATTGAGCGGATCTATGCGGCCCTGAAAAATGAAAATTGCCCCCCAGTAAAAATCGAATACACCACCTAGGGAGAAACCTAGGGAGAAAACCAGGGAGAAAACCAGGGAGAAAACCAGGGAGAAAACCAGGGAGGTCCTTCTTGATCTGATCCGCAAAACCCCGGACATTACCACGGCCCGGCTGGCTGAACTGACCGGGCTGACACCCAGGGGGGTCGAGTGGCAGATTGCACAGCTCAAAAAAAATGACCTTCTTGAGCGGGTTGGTCCGGATAAAGGCGGCCACTGGAAGGTAAAAAAAATTTAAGGAAACACCATGCTTCAACATAATCCTGAATTAAAATCACAGTGAGTGCGGACTCGCATTTTGATGGAACTGTTGTCAACGTATATGGGGGAAAAAGGATATGTTTCGCGCGTCAGATCATATAGCCTTTTTAAGGCTGAATTTGTTGTGATGGTGAGGACTTCTTTTAAGACAGGCTTCATTTTCAGGGTAGATGCGAACCCCAGACTTTCCCTGTAATGCTGCTTTAAAAAAGATTGGGAAACCGCCGCTGATACCATTTAAGTATCCGCCCCTACACTACCCCATTCTTCATTAAAATTATGCTTGAACAAGGGGCGCTCATCAGTTATTATTCAAAATTTAGGGGATTGGTAGCCAGGCTAAGGAAACGACTGTTTTGGGTATTTTTTAAAAGTCGACAGACAAAATACATGAACCCATGCCGGCGGACCCGGCCGAGAATAATATAGACCACTTAATCATTTAAGAAATATCGAAATAACATGAAAAATCAAAACACAAGAACTATCAATACACTTTTAGACAGCCGAGATCCGATGTTAATCTGGGAAAAGGAACAAAAACACCCGATCAAACAAGGCATGTTACTGGATATGTATGCATGCAACAATCCGGAATGCCGGTTCCTCCATGCCACTATTTTTGCTGTGGATGAGCGATTCGAAAACCTGGGCTTAGAGCCTGACGGCAGCCTGCGCTTTGAAATAAAAAAAGAAAGCGATCTTGCCACCCCTCTCCCAGATCAAAAAATAACGGCTTCTATAAATATCGATTCCTATGACGTCATACCGGGTGAATCCTCAGGGACCTCAGTCGTTGACCTGTTGGACTGGCTTTCATTTGAGGCAAAAAACAATCTTTGTGAACATATCCAAAGCCGATGGCATATGGACAAGCCGAAAGACAACGATCAGTGGAAACAAAAAGATTGGAGTTGGTGGGAAACGGATATGATGGTCGGATGGGATGAAATATATCCCCATGACCCCAATTTGCTGCTTCATATGCCGGATAAAAAGTATTGGGTGATTGATGCCTACTGTGTCAACCCTCAGTGTAATTGCAAGAATATGGGGCTTTCATTTCTGTATGCAACTGAGAATAAAACCCAGGATGTCGGCGGAATGGTAGTTGATCTTAACAATTTTTTGTCAGATCAAATTATTCCACGAAGTAAATCCTCAACGGAACTGACTGAGATGTGGAAAACGTTTTTAGCCCAGCCGGGCATAAAAAAAGAGCTGGGCCGCCGGCAAAAAAAGATGCAGAAAATCGGGAAAGAACTTGTAAAATTGAAAACCGTAACAGGGTCCGGGAAAGTGCCAACCACTTCAAAATCGGGAGCAGTAAAGGTCGGCAGGAATGATCCCTGCCCGTGTGGATCTGGAAAGAAATTCAAGAAATGTTGTTTTTGACGTTTGTTTCCATTTCTCAGATTCCCCGAATAATGGCCAAACCGATGATCTGATATACAATTTGGCAGATCAAATCAAGGTGAATTGAGGCGAAGACTATCAGCGCCACAAGACCCGTTTATATAGTAGAAGACTCCCCCGGACTTTCCCTGTCTATTTTCAAGAACTAACGCTATATACTCTTGCTAAATACATGTCTGTCTTATATACTTCATATATATATAACGAATTAGAGATAAGGAGATTGAGCTATGGATGTAGGAACAGTTTTTGTTAATAATAGAACCCAAGCGGTGAGATTGCCGGTTGACAGCAGGTTTCCTGACGGTGTGAAAAAAGTTGTTGTGCGTATCGTCGGTAAAGATCGTGTGCTTTCCCCGGTAGAAAATACATGGGACAGCTTTTTTCTTTCTGAGGATGGTGTGACCGATGATTTTATGCGGGAACGTGCTTCACAAGAACAATCCGAAAGGGAGTCCTTTTAATGCTGAAATATATGCTGGACACCAACATAGTTATTTATGTGATTAAGCGCCGGCCAATCGAAGCCTTAGGGATTTTCAATGCTCATGCAGGGCAAATGTGTATCAGCTCGATCACATTGGCCGAACTCTTCCACGGGGTTGAAAAAAGTTCTAAGATGTCCCATAACCTACGCAAAGTTGAGGACTTTGTATCCCGTTTGGAGGTTTTGCCCTATGACGACAATGCCGCTGCCCACTATGGAAATATCAGAGCGGATTTAGAAAAAAAAGGCACCCCTATAGGGGTCAATGATTTACACATTGCTGGTCATGCCCGAAGTGAATCTTTGATCCTGGTTACAAACAACATGCGTGAGTTTGTAAGAGTTGAGGGCCTGCGGTTGGAAAATTGGATTAAATGATTGATCAAGAATTTATCAAACTCTCTCCCAAAGATGCTGTAAAATTCCGCCCCTGTCAAAAAAATCCGAATTAAGATAAAATCCAAGACATGACAGATTTGATCCTCACAGAAAAATTTTCAGTGGCATCCGATTTTGCCAAAGCATTGGGTGTAAAAACCAAAGGTGATGGATGCTTTAAAGGAAATGACTTTGTCATAACCTGGGCTGTTGGCCACCTTGTGACCCTCTGCGAGCCGGAAGATTATGACACGGCATTGAAAAAATGGCGCCTTGAGACTTTGCCCCTGATTCCAGAATCCTTTGAATACAAGCCTATCAAAAAAAGTTATAAGCAGTTTAAAATCATAAAAACGCTGTTAATCAAGCAAAGCTTTGAACGAATTATCATTGCAACCGATGCCGGCCGAGAAGGAGAGGTCATTGCCCGAACCATACTGATGAAAGCCGGGTTCATGGAGAAAAACAGGATCCTGAGATTCTGGACCAGCCAGGCCCTGGTGCCGGAGGTGGTCAGGCAGACCATGGAAAATCTAAGGCCAATGACTGATTATGA
>JAIVHE010000148.1 GCA_020201255.1 Desulfobacteraceae bacterium | reverse complement strand
ACTTGAACCTCCACGCCTTGCGGCACTAGATCCTAAGTCTAGCGTGTCTACCAATTCCACCACTTCGGCTTTGGATCTTTTTGAAGATGGTGCCGAAGGGGAGATTCGAACTCCCACAAGCGTGCGCTCGCCAGTCCCTGAAACTGGTGCGTCTACCAATTCCGCCACTTCGGCATATCCTTTGACCGCTCTGCCGCCGGCAATTTATGCATTGCGTAAAAGCGATGGTTGGGATATATATATGTGTTTGTATGTTTTGTCAAGAATATTTATTACTATGGTAAAGGGAAATATGCAATTAGTTGAAACACTGGATCAGATTCCCACACCATTTCAAAATGCGGTGATCACCATCGGCAATTTTGACGGTGTGCACAAGGGGCACCAGGCACTGCTCCAACAGGTCATCAAAAAGGCCAGGCAGATATCGGGCACATCCGTGGCACTGACATTTGAACCCCATCCTTTGCGGGCCCTGGGACTTGCCAGTCCACCCCTGATCACCCGCCATGATCAGAAAATGGAGCTTTTGGAACAATCGGGCATTGATGTGGTGGTATGCCTTACATTTGACAAAGAATTTGCCGCCATCACCGCCCATGACTTCATTTCTGACATCCTGGTGAATAAAATCGGCATGAAAGCGATCATAATAGGACCGGATTATACGTTCGGAAAAAACAGAACCGGCAACACTGCGCTTTTACAAGAACAGGGCAGGATATTGGGCTTTGAAACCATTGTGGCGGACTGGATCAGTGACGCAGCCGGCGGAAGCCAACGGATTTCCAGTACCCGCATCAGGGAAATCGTGATGAACGGAAAAGTGGAACAGGCCAAAAAATATCTGGGCCGTCATTACCAGATCCGGGGCAAGGTGATTACGGGCCGTAACCGCGGGGGAAGCCAGCTGGGATTTCCCACTGCCAATATAAAACTGCATGATGAACTCTGCCCCAAATTCGGTGTATATGCAGTGAATGTGGAAACCGTGTACGGCTCTTTCATGGGGGTGGCCAATATCGGGATTTCTCCCACATTTGACGACCAAATGTTTACCGTTGAAGTGCATATCCTGGATTTTGACCATGACATATATGGCACCAGAATCCGGGTGAACATGGTAGCACGGCTGCGGGATGAAAAAAAATATTCCAATATCACCGAATTGTCCCACCAGATTCAAAAAGATATTGATATTGCAAAGGATATTCTCAAAAAAAATGGCTATACTGAAAATCATTACCTATCCTGAAAAATCACTTTCAGAACCTTCCACCGATATAGAGACCATTGATGAAACAATACTGCAACTGATCCAGGATATGGGAGAAACCATGTTCCAGGAATCCGGCGTGGGGCTTGCCGCCCCCCAGGTGGGGGTCAACAAGCGGATACTGGTATACAACAGCCGGGCCGCAGATCCTGAAGATGATGAAACCGAACAACAATTTGCCGCCCTGATCAACCCGCAAATCATAGAAGCCTCGGGCAGTTTTGTTTCAGAAAATGAAGGCTGTCTGAGCGTTGTGGATTTCAGGGCGGATGTCAAGCGGTATGAAACGATCACGGTCCGGGCCTTAGACGTGGACGGCAATCCCCTGGAATTTGATGCCCGGGGGTTGATAGCTGTCATCATGCAGCATGAAATCGATCATCTGGACGGCGTCCTGTTCATTGACAGGATCAGTGCTTTAAAGCGGGCCATGTATAAAAAACGGCTGTTTAAAAGCTTGAAAGAGACCGAAACATCATGACCCATACCCATAAAACCCGTATTGTTTTCATGGGTACCCCTGATTTTGCCGTGCCGCCTTTACAAGCATTGGCTGCCAGACCCGATGTTACCATCTGCCTGGTGGTCACCCAGCCGGACAGGCCCAAAGGCAGGGGCAGAAAACTGACCGGACCGCCGGTGAAAAAAGCGGCAATGGCATTGGGACTGGATATTTTTCAACCGGAAAAACTGAACACGGATGCGGCGGCAGATCTTCTGACGTCCCTGGCACCAGACTATTTTGTGGTGGCTGCCTTTGGCCAGATTTTGTCCCGGCGCATTCTGGATATTCCGATAATCTATCCTGTCAACATTCATGCATCCCTGCTGCCCAGATACAGGGGTGCAGCACCAATTCAGGCGGCCATACGCAATATGGACAAAACTTGCGGTGTCACCACCATGGTCATGGCCAAAGGCCTTGATACGGGTGATATTTTGTTGAAGGCCGCTACCCCCATCCATCCGGATGAAACCGCCCAGGAGCTGCATGACCGATTGTCCGCCATGGGTGCAGACCTGATTCTGGACACCATTGATCAAATTACCAACCACCGCCTGACCCCGATCCCCCAGGACCATGAAAACGCATCTTATGCACCGATGCTCAAAAAAGAAGACGGCCGCATTGACTGGACCCTTTCCAACCGGGAAGTGGTGGCCCATATCAATGCCATGAATCCATGGCCCGGCGCATTTACCCATATGTCCGGCACCCGCCTGAAAATTTTTACGGCAGTACCCGGCGAAAACGCAACAGGCAGCACTCCGGGCACTGTGTGCGGTCTGGATTCACAGGGCATCCATGTGGCAGCAGGCAGCGGTACGGTCATTATCCTGGAGCTTATGGGCGCCTCGGGCAAACGGCTTTTTGCCGACGCTTTTTTGCGGGGACATCCCATGGACCTGTCTGCACGGTTTGCGTGATCCATGGTATTGAATACCCGTGAAGCAGCCCTGGAAATTCTGCTGCGCAGCGCAAAAAAAAACACCACCCTGGACCGCACCCTGGATGCATTTTATCCCCGGCTGGCACATTTGTCCCAGCCGGATAAAAACCTGTGCCATGCCATTGTCTTCGGAGTATTGCGGCACCAGAACCACCTGGATTTCATTGTCCGGGCGTTTTCCAATACAAAACTGGACCGCATGGATCCACGGGTATTGTTTGTGCTGCGCATGGCGTTGTTTCAAATGCACTTCATGAACAGAATCCCGGATTTTGCCGCCATTAATACCAGTGTGGAAATGGCCAAAGCCCGCGGCGGCAAAAAGATAGCAGGCTTTGTGAACGCGGTGCTCAGAAATGCTGTCAGAGGGTATGGATCC
>JAIVHE010000147.1 GCA_020201255.1 Desulfobacteraceae bacterium | reverse complement strand
CGGGTGATAGCCGGCAATGACTGCCTTTCCTTGTTTCAATAGATTTTTTGCCTTTTGCGGTGTCGTCGGCATCAATGTTCCGCCTCGCATATTTTTTACACAAACGCTCATTGAAATTCCTTTAATTATTTTGGCAGAGACTCTCAAGCTCTGCCCTTGCATTCGCAAGTGATCCACATTGCCTATGTTATCCGCAGGTTTTTAATATCAGCATCACTTCTGCTACCCTCACAGGTGTTTAAACACTGACCGTAACGTTCGGGACGTGTGGACGATTGGTCGGATCTGTATCCCGAAGTACCTATGTATTCTGCAGTAACGTAGCCCCGCTTACCAATAACGCAGGGCTGAGGCTAATCAACCGGGCTTGCGGGCTTCCCCACAAGCCCCTCGGTCTTCAGCCGAGGGGTTGTTGACTCTATTTAACAGCCATCATAGATGTAAAATTAAACCACTTCAGCCAGACATTGAAGATGGAGAATCCAGCCTTTTGTATACGGTTTTCATGTTCTGCCACGGTCTCAGGAACCAGTACCCGTTCCAGGGCATCCCGCTTCTGACTGATTTCAAGTTCCGTATATCCGTTTTCCCTCTTGAACTGGTAATAATATTCCTGCTCCAGGGCATTCATTTGTGGATCAGGATGAACGGTTTTTTCCGTGAGCAGCAATATGCCGCCTTTGCAAAGCCCATTAAAGGCGGATTGAATCAGAGAGTCCCGTTTTCCAGCATTTAGGAACTGCAAGGTCAAGTTGATTACCACCACAGATGCATTTGAAATGACAATATTCTCAATACAGGCACAAGCAAGGTCAATACAGCCGTGGCTGTCATGGACGGCAAGCCGTCTTTTAAATCGCTGGATCATGGGCTCGGCACTGTCAACGGCGATCATTTTAAATCCAACACCGACAAAGCAGTCGAGAAGCAAAATTCCCAAATTACCATGGGAACAGCCCAGGTCAAAAATTTGTGTACCCGGTTTATAGTACTGCCGGGCAATCCTTGCCTGCTGTTTAAGTCCTTCACCGTACAGCGGTACTGATCTGACCAGCATATCGTCAAATACCCGGGCGACTTTTTCATTGAACCTGAAAGGTGTAATCGTGGTCCGTTTTTTTACAAATACCCTGTCTTTATACATAATATCGTCCATTTTAATCCGGGCATCTATACATCATTTACAGGCTTTGTGCAAGCGGCGGGGAAACCTTACACTCGATGATCAAGTTTTTGTTAATTTACCCATTTGTGACCCTTTGTATCTTTGAGGCTTTGTGAGAGAATAAATTTATATGCGTTGGCCCTGTCCGGGGAGCCACCAGGTGTTGACAGGCGGAACGGAATATCGCATTCTATGGCCTATGGTAGAAATATCCCCCATACCCGTGCCCAAAGAGGACAAAAGCAGGACCGGAAGCCCGGTCATTGTCATGACGTTTAATCTCCGGTTCGGTCTGGCCAAGGACGGCTCCCATGCCTGGGAACACCGGATGCCTCTGGTGTCGAAACTCCTGGAAGAATACCCCTGCGATTTTATCGGCTTCCAGGAGGTCAATCATTTCCAGGCCGAATTTCTGATTCGGTTATTGAGGCACCACGGTCACATTGGCTGGTACAACAAAAGGATTGAACGGTGGCAGAATAACCTGATCATGTTCGACGCGTCCTGGGAATGCCTGGGTCACCGCCACTTTTTTTTAAGCCACGCCCCGGAGATCCCCTCCCGGCTTCCCGGTTCCATATGGCCCCGTCAGTGCATTATTGGATGGTTTAAAAAGAAAAACAGATATCTGCTCATGGCGAACACCCACTTTGATTTTGCATCCGAAGTCCAGCAAAAAAGTGCTGGTCTGCTCATGGAATTTCTTAAACGTTTTCCAAAGGGAATGCCGCAGATCATTACCGGCGACTTTAACACCAACCCAGATTCGCCTGCCCATCATTGTTTTAAATCCCGGGGATTTGGTCTGATCATGGAGGGCGAGTCCGTCACCACCTACCACGATTTTACCGGGAAAGAAACAGGGCGTCACATCGACTGGATACTATACAGGAACGGTCTGTCTCCTGTATTCGAACAGGTGATACAGGACTCCTTTAACGGCCTTTTCCCATCCGATCATTACCCGGTTCGGGCCGGTTTTGCCTGGACGCTCCAAGCCCCCCACAAGCCGTGAAAGTTATACTCGATGCTCGAGTTATAGGATCAAGAATATTATTCGATTTTGTAGCCCTTTGTGCGAGAATAAAATTAGAATTGCCGTTCATTTGATCCCTGTCTTAACAACTTGTCAGACCCTAATGCACCAATGTATATAGTTTTCATAGAGGGGCCTTTTCCATGATCATTTTTTTTGTGCCAAAAATATCCAGAAGAGGGACCATCCTAAGGCCACAGGCAGAATTCCCGACACAATAAATATTAAAATCTGCCCCTGCCAGGGTTTTGTCCACAAGGCACTGATGATGATGTTGGCTGCGGACAATACAATGGCAGTTCTCATTTTCATTGTGAATACCCTGGAAGACGACTCTGTTTTTTTTTTTTTGCCGGGGGGCTTGGGGCTAATTATTCTAGGCAAAAACAGGATGCACAATATTAGAAAAATAAGTAAAAGAATTTCGCTGATGCCGGTCAATTAAGTTTCCTAAAATTTGTTGTATTTAATTATAATCTACCGATTATAAATGGATCTGAGCTTTGCATACGCCTGTTGAATTTCCAAAAATTTTTCATTGGCAAGGTTTGAAAACTCTTCACCTAGGTGGGACAGTTTATCCGGGTGGTATTGCTTGGCCTTGTTTTTATATGCAGTTTGGATTTCAGACCAGGATGCAGAATCGTCCACACCAAGGATCTCATATGGAGATTTAACAGTACTGGTTCTATCTGACGCATTTCCTTTTGTTGACTGACCTGTTGCATTGGCCCTGTTTGGTCCAGCTTTTCTATATGTTTTCTGGGCAGATTCAGAACCTTTTCCTTTTTCCCCGGACGATTGTTTATTACTTTTTTTAAATAAAAATGAGGGTAGCCGGCCATATCTGAACAGATGATACAGACACCACATAACCAGACTGTCATCTATCCATCCTATCCAGGGC
>JAIVHE010000457.1 GCA_020201255.1 Desulfobacteraceae bacterium | reverse complement strand
GGTCACAGATATCCGGCTCAACCAGGATATTACTGCGGCAAAATTTGCCCAGATCAAAGAAACATATGATTTTACCGTTGTGGCGGCAGGCGCCAAAAAACCCAGAACCCTGCCGGTTCCGGGCATGGAAAAGGCCTGGTCTGCCAATGATTTTCTGGCAGCTGCCAAGGCAGGAAAGGTGAAACCAGGCAAACAGGTGGTGATTATCGGTGCCGGCAATGTGGGGTGTGATGTGGCAACCGAAGCCCATCGCCTGGGGGCACGGGATATCACCCTCATTGATGTCCAGAAACCTGCGGCATTCGGCAAAGAGCGCGAAGATGCCGAACGCTGTGGCGCCGGATTCAGATGGCCGGTATTCACCAGGGAAATCACCGGGGACGGTGTTGTGCTCCGGGATGAAGATGTATTGCCTGCCGATACTGTGGTGGTGTCCATAGGAGACGTGCCGGACCTTGCATTTTTGGGGGAACACCTGGCTGTGGAAAACGGATTTGTAGCAGTGGACCGGTTCAACCGGACATCAGACCCCAAGGTCTTTGCCATCGGCGATATGGTGGGCCCCGGCCTGATCACCGATGCCATTGGTGCGGGCAAGCGGGCGGCCCGGACCATTCACCAGATAGTTTCCGGTAAAAGCGCAGAAGGGCTTGAGCCCCTGCCGGTGATGGATAAGGCCCGGATCAACCTGGCGTATTATGATCCCGGAAAAAAAGTGGATGACCTGTTGGAATGCGGGTCAGACTGTGCCTCCTGCGGCAATTGCAGAGACTGCGGCATCTGTGTGGCCATCTGCCCGGAAGCTGCCATCAGTCGGGCCGACCTGGGAGACGGCGGGTTTGAATACCAGGTGGATCCGGACAGATGCATCGGGTGCGGATTCTGTAAAGGGGCCTGCCCCTGCGGTATCTGGGATAGTTGATGGTGATTTTTGCCGCTGTGGCAGCGGCAGGCCGGGCGGATGCAAAAACTGCGGAACAGGTATTGAAGTTTGCCGTTCACACCAGTACCCTCACCAGTCTGGATCCCCATTTTGCAAAGGGGTCCCAGGATTTCACCTTTGCCGATATGGTGTTCAACAGCTTGGTCAGGTATGCGCCCGGAGACATGTCCCGGCTGGAACCGGATATAGCCGAATCCATGCCGAAATTTTATATCAAAAACGGGCGGCAAATCTGGACAATTCATTTGAAAAAAGGCATTTTCTTTCATCCCGGACCCTTTCACCCGGCCTATGAACTGACGGCAGATGATGTCCTCTTTTCTTTACAAAAAGCAGCAGATCCTGATCGCAGCGGTATTGCCAATGAATACACCGGCATGACGTTTGAAAAACGGGATGACTATTCCCTGGAGATTATTTTGGAAAAACCGATATCACCGCTGTTTTTTCTGCCTGCCATTGCCAATCACAGAGGCGGGTATATTGTGAGCAAAAAAGCCATCCAGGCCGGGGGATATGACGCTTTTACAAGGCATCCCGTGGGCACAGGGCCGTTCAAGTTTGATCGGTATGAACATGAAGAAAAATGTGTTTTAAAAGCCTATTCCGCCTATTTTCGGGGCATGCCCAAACTT
The DNA here is from genome assembly GCA_020201255.1 of Desulfobacteraceae bacterium. Classification (GTDB taxonomy): domain Bacteria; phylum Desulfobacterota; class Desulfobacteria; order Desulfobacterales; family Desulfobacteraceae; genus Desulfotignum. The sequence continues at coordinate 4,349 of JAIVHE010000457.1, read as the reverse complement.
GCCGGAGTGGACATGTATTTTATTCCGGACAACGATATCCGGGAAGCTGCTTTTAGAAAAGGGGATATGGATCTGATTCTCGGTGTGGGTGATCCCGGCTGGATTGCCCGCATGGAAAAACTGCCCGGAACCCGTATCGATGTATTCGGCCCCGGATTCACCGGCATGTTTCACCTGAATACTTCCATTGCGCCATTGGATGACATCCGTGTCAGGCAGGCCATTATCCATACCCTGGACAGAGATCTTTTTCTGGCCGCGTCCACGCCTCAGCTGGTGACAAAGGTTCTGGCGCCTATGAGTGCGGATTTTCTGCCCGGCGGCATGGAAAATGAAAAGATCATTGCACTGGGGCTGCATCGCAAAAAGGATATTGCCAGGGCCAGGCAGCTGTTGGCAGAGGCAGGATTTGCCGACGGGTTTTCCATGACCCTGTACGGATCTGAAAAACGGCTTTTTCAAACATCCTATGAAATTTTACAGCAGGAACTGGCCCTCATCGGCATCACCGTGGATGTAAAAATTGTATCCCATTCAACATACCACCAAATGATTCGCAAAAACCATAATGCCATTGTTTTGTATTTTTCCCTCAGGCCCAATGCAGATAATTATCTGCGGGGGTATTTTCATTCTGATGCCATTGTGGAAACCGGTACCAGCCCCCACACCAATTTTTCCCATTGCACCTTTGTGGACAAACTGCTGGATGATGCCAAAGATGAAGTCGATCCCAAAAAACAGATCCGCCTCTGGGAACAGGCACAGATACGGATCCTCCACGAGGCGTTGGTATTCCCCCTGCTTGATATCAAATACTGTGTTGCGCGCAGGCCGGGTCTTGATTACGGCCATGAACTGATAACGACCCTGGCAGGATATCCCCAGTTTGATGAACGCACAACCCTTGCTCCTTCGAGCCAATGATCTACCAGGGCGGGGTGCTTTCATTTCTCCCGGGTTTTTTGCTAAAAATTCTCCTTGACCAGGGATCTTCCCGGTATCATGGTCTGTGTCCGTTTAATTCCCGCAATTTTCCGGATGTGCTGGTCTAAAAATTCCGCAATGGTTTCTGCGTCCGAGGTAAGAAAATCACGTTGCAGAACCACTTTTACCAGCAGATCAATACTGCCGTGAACCGCATGGACTTCCTGTACTTCCTCTAAGGCAAACAGTTTATCCGACAGGGTGAATTCAGCTGTGGTGTCCGTATCAATGAGAATGAAGGCGGTGATACTGCGTTTCATTTCCGGGTATTCCGGGGTCTGTTTTTCCAGCATGGCGGTCCTGAAAGCCTCCATGCTTTTGGGAATAAGGCGGTCGATGCCGATGCCGTAGCGCCGATCGGAATTGGTATCCCAGTGGTGATATGCGATATAGGTGTACAGATCCGCCATGGTTCTGCCCGGAAAATATTTGATCAAACCACCGTTTTTGATGATGAAAATCAAGGGCAGATAAATGGTATTGTACCAGTCCCGGGCTGCTTTGGAAAAATCGTGGTCCCTGCCTGACTGGGCAGCCAGATGCATCTGGTGTGTGTGGATCTGTTGCTCCAGGTAATTGTATTTTCCCACTTCTGTCAGGTCGATTTCTCCGGGCAGACCGGTTTTGTCAAAAAATTTCTTTTTTTCAATATACAGCAGGTTCTCCATGGTGTTCTTGCCTGACAGCAGTTCCACCACTTTGGCACAAAGTTCCGTCCATCCCAGCTCTTTGGCTGCTGCGACCCGGTGGTTGCCGTCAAGCACATAGAACTGGTTGCGGATCTGATACAGCTTTACCGGCGGTATTTTTTTCCCCTGGCGCATGGCCTGTTTTATTTGTGTGAACCGTTTGCCGGCAACATGTTTTTTGGGCCGGAACCGGGAGTCAAAATCCGCATATTTTCCTACGCTGCCGATGATATTTTCCAGTGCAATGGTCTGGATACCATGGTCAATGAACTGCACATCTTCTTCTTTGGCCTGCTGCTCGTTAAACGAAGGGATGTGGTCGTCACCCGATGGGGCGGATTGTGATGAAAACAGGCGCTTGAATATGTCTTTCATGGTTACACCTCTATAATGGTATATCCGCAGGTATTGACAACCCGGGTATTGTTGACCCGTGTGATTCTGTCAGCACTGGTTTGAAAATCTTTGTGCACATGGCCATGGATAAAACATGGCTTCAGTGTATTGATTGGCGCCCCCGTTGTACCACATGGATCCTTCCAGGCCCAGGATGTTCAGGGGCCCCGTTGAAATGATGCGCCGGTCAATGTTTTCACACCCGATGGGATTGGCGGGAGTATAGCGAATATCATGGTTGCCTTTGACATAAAAAAGGGGCCTGTCCAAACGGTCCCGCAGAAAAGAAAGATATTCCGGATCAAGATCTCCGCAGGAGATGATGAAATCCACCGGCTCCAGGGATTTGGTTTCCACCTTTCGGACCAGGGTTCTATCGATAAAATCCGATACCGCCAGAATTTTTCGGTCATGGGTCTTAACAGGGGAATATATGTTGTTCATAGGTTCCATATGGATGTTTCATGCAACAGGGCACTGCCTGAAAATAATGATCATTGCGTAAAAATTAGGTCATGATATGACACATAGGTCCAAAGATCAAGCAGGGCAAAATATTGCTTGCCATTTAATCTGGTTATGCTAAGTATTAAGCTTGATTTAACAGAAGTGTATAAAACCATTACCATGACTTGACGGCAATCTTCATTTTCAAAGATGCAAAAAAGTCAAACCTTTAATCAGGAGGAAAAAGATGAAAAAATTATTCGTATCCCTGTTCGCTCTGGCATTTGTTCTTGTTGCAGCACCGGCGTTCAGTGCTGACCTTGATCTGGCAAAAACATCAACCCTTGAATCCATTGTAAAGGCAGGTAAAATCCGTGTGGGATTTGAATCCGGATATCTCCCCTTTGAAATGACCAATACAAAAGGGGATTATATCGGATTTGATATTGACATGGGAAAGCAGCTGGCCAGGGCCATGGGTGTTACGTATGAACCGGTGAATACCGCATGGGACGGCATTATCCCCTCTTTGATCACCAACAAATTCGACATTCTTATTTCCGGCATGACTGTTACCCAGGAACGAAACCTGGCGGTGAACTTTACAGATCCCTATATTGTCGTAGGACAGGCAATACTGCTGAACAAAAAGCATGAAGGGGTTGTCAAATCCTACAAGGATCTGAATGATCCAAAATACACGATTACATCCAAACTGGGCACCACCGGTGAGCAGGCGGTGAAAAGAATGATCCCGAGAGCCAACTACAAAAGTTTTGAAGTGGAAACAGAAGCGGTCATGGAAGTGATCCAGGGCAATGCCGATGCTACGGTGTATGACCTGCCCCTTATTGAGATCATGCAGGCCCAGCACGGCGAAGGAAAAACCATTGCCCTGACGGAACCCTTTACCTATGAACCTCTGGCCATGGCTGTCAGAAAAGGGGATCCTGATTTTTTAAACTTTTTAAACAACTTCATCCGCCAGTATAAAAATGACGGCAGATGGCAGATGGCCTATGACAAGTGGATCAAGTCGGATGAATGGCAGAAAGATTTGCAGAATTAACCCTGCTTTGCTCTGTCACAATGGCATCAGGATATTTTGAATGAATCAGGGCCGGCAGAAGACATCTTCTGCCGGCCTGTTTTTTTAAGGCTGAATATATGGAACAGAATATATCCAACATCAAACGGCTGAGCAGTCCCATTGCCTATATTTTGTCTGTGTGCGGATTTTTTGTGCTCCTGTTCATGGTCATTGGGTCGGTTTATTATGCGACAGTGGCCGTGGATTATCAGTGGCGCTGGTTCAAGGTGCCCAAATATTTCATGTACAAGTCCACTGTTACGATGTACGCAGAAGGATTCGGGGAAATAGACACCATTGCCGCCAACAAGGACAAATATGACATTACCGTGACCACAGATCTCGGAGAAAGGACATATACAGTCCCGGAAGGCACTTTTGACTGGACCGAGGGGGATATGGTGGCCCCCGGGGATATCATTGCCAGCTATGAAGGGGGGTGGCGGCCCGGTATTCTGGCCAAAGGCCTCTGGGTGACTCTGAAGATCTCGTTTATTGCCACAATTTTCGGGGTACTGTTGGGGATCATCGGCGGTGTGGCACGGGTGTCCAATACCCCGGTACTCAAATGGTCGGCCATGGCCTATGTGGAAGTGATCCGGGGATCTCCTCTTCTTGTGCAGATCATGATTTTTTACTTTGTACTGGGCACCACCATGAACAAAATCCTGATGATGAACGGCATTCCCAAGCTTGATGCGGAATGGTACGGCATCATGGCATTGTCGGTTTTTACCGGG
>JAIVHE010000456.1 GCA_020201255.1 Desulfobacteraceae bacterium | reverse complement strand
CATTTACCACAGCCTCTCCCAGGTGTCCGGCATCCAGCAGCAGGTATCTGAAGGCCCGTTCCCGGTATTTCCAGGCAGCATGATAAAAAATTCCGGTGATGACCAGGCTTGTTCCTGAATGGGGGGACCCGGCGGTCATTGCAGCAGTATCCAGAGGCCGGGAATTGATTTTCCCCAATAACCCCTGCACCAGATCACAATAATACAAACCTGTGTCAATACCCGCTTCCCCATTGGTTGACAGGTACAACTGGCACGGATAAAGCCCGCCGGCCGACGGCACGCTGCGGAAAAAAATGCCCCGGGACCTGTCTGCCAGGGTCACCCCGCAGGACAAAGACAGGATGTGACACATCCGGTTAAAATCCAGCGCACGTCTTCCCTCCACTTGTCTGTCCTCCACCTGCCTGCCGTCCAGTGCCTTTGCCACACCCGCATCAATACCATCCATATCCGGATGCACAGGTATCTTATCCAGATATTCATAGCGCTTAAAAGGCATGGGATATCTGGAAAAATCCAAAGAATGGGGAGAAATCCGGTTGCGTACATGACAGGTTTGCGCATGGTATCGGGTTGCAGAAACAAGCGGATCTTTGTCTGGTCTGTTCATCCGGTTACAACTTTCTTTGATGCAGCATCAGTAGCATTGGCCGCTGCAACAAACGGATTTGCGGGTTATTCTTTTTCAGAACCGTCATCTTCCTGAACATCCGCTTCCATGACCATCATGCATTCATGGCATTCCATTTCAATGTTCGGCACATCACCGTACCTTTCCTTGATCTGTTCTTCGGTCAGATGAGAGGTTCCGCTGCAGCCGCACTGGGGACATGAGGTTTTTATCCGGTATTTCTTTGTCATTGCGCCCTCCTTTGTATCATTCTTTGCCTGTAATTCTCGGATCATTGGGCTTGCCCGCACAATCAGGCGTATAGCAGGAATTGTCCACAAAAACACAGTCTTTTTTACAGCTCGGGCATTTTTCCGGCGGGGTGTCCGCCTCAAGATTGTATCCACATTGGTCACAGATCCAGCTGGTCATAATATCCTCCTTATTAGGTTGTTAGTAAATGATCATTGTCGTCTGCCTGAAATATAGCAATCAAGAAGCATGCCAGCAGTACATTTTTTTTCTTTCAGCAGATGCGACTCCATTTCCACCATACCACAAGTCCCGGACCAGGCAAACCCCATTATTTTTCCGATCCGGGTACAGGGAACCACCAGACTCTTGTGCAAAAGCACTATATCCGCCTTCTCTGAATATTTGCCATAAACATGCCAGGTTTTCAATCGTTCTGTGCAGAACTCTTTCCCGGACCCCGCCCCTGGTGGTGTGCTGTGCCCGGCCCGAAATCCTGCGTGGGCCTGTTTGCATAAAAACAATGAAGTGCGGCAACCTGCCCTCTGGTTGAAAACCATCCCGGCATATCGTACCAGGCCCCCTTCGGCTTTGACGGTCCGTTCACAGCACACCACCAGGGGCTCTCTACTGCGCGCACATTTCTATGGCGAATATTCAGATGCTGGTTAAAGTTTGCACATTCGTATCTTCTGTGGTATGGCATAATCATCACATGACAACCAATTTTGATCAAATCAATTTTTAAAGGAGAAAAACCATGGGACTCAAAGAAGAACTGGAAGAAAAAGCAGAGGAATGTGATGCACCGGAAGAGTATATTGCCGTAGCCAAGGAGATCGCAGAAGGCTTAGATGACAAGGAATGGGCAGCCGAGCTTCTGGAAGAAGGGGCGGAATGGGCCGAAACCTGGGAAGATGCTGTGACCTATGCCAAGGCATGCATGGATATCTTGGGGGACAAAGAAGCCGCCGCCACCCATCTGGATGCCGGAAAGAACTTGTGCACCACAATAGAAGACTTTCTGGGCCTGGCCGCAGCCGCCCTGGAAATGGACCAGAAAGAAGCGGCCACAGAGATTTACAACGCCGCCGCCACCAAGTGTGTCAAAACCGAAGATTTTCTCGAGCTGAGCAAAAGCATTTCCCAGGTCCTCAATGATGCGGAACTGGCCGAGAAAACTGTTGAAAAAGCCTTTGCCAAATGTACCAAAACCGAAGATTTTGTGGTGTTTGCCAAATCGGGTGTTTGCCAAATCGGTACTGGATATGTTCGAAGACAAAGACCGGGCTGCGGCAGTCTACACCAGCGCCATGGAAAAGGCATCCAAAGCGGATGATTTTGACATCCTTGCCGCCGGTGCGGTAAAAGATCTTGGCGACAAAGCCCTGGCCCGGAAGATCTATGAAAAAGCCCTGGCTTCCCTTGAATCCGGTAATGAACTGCTCAAATTCGCCCGGACGGTCGATGAAAAGCTGGATGATAAGGCATTTGTAAAATCCATCTACCAGAAAGCAGAATCGGTTTATACGGAATTTTCCGATTACCTGAAACTGGGAAAAGAAGCCTTTGAAGTCACAGGGGATGCCGCATTCGCCTCCGGGATATTCCAGACGGCAGCTGCCACAAACCCGTCATGCGGCCAGCTGGTGGATCTGGCACTGGCCATGGCAAAGGACCTCAAAGACCAGGATGCAGCCATTGAAGTGCTCAAACAAGCACAGGGGGCGGTAAAAAGCAATGCGGATTTCATCAAGACCGCCAAAGCCATCCAGGAAGTTGTCACTGATGACAAGGAATGGACCGATGCCATTACCTTCCAGCTGGAAAAAAGAGAAGAATTCAAAGACCTGTATGCGGATTTCATCAACAGAGAACAGGAAACCAAAACCTGTGCAGCCAAGCGGGCACTGGCCCATGAAATCGTTGAAAAAACAGGGGATACCTTTTACGGGGCCAAAATTTACCGGCAGGCCCAGGAGCTGACGCGCAATTTTAATGATTTCATCAAGCTGGCCAAGGGTATTCATGCTGACCTGAAAGATGATGCCTCAAGGATGAAAAATGGATCCGCGACATTTACAAGGATGTGGAAAAAAAGAGCACTGACATCAGTGATCTGGTAAAACTGGCTGCCGTTGTGGTGAAAAAACTCAATGATACGGACTGGGCCGCAGATCTGCTGGCAAAAGCAACAGAAAAATGCACCACCATGAAGGATTACACCTTTGTGGCAGGGGCCTTTATCCGGCTGCTGGGGGACCGGGAAAAAGCGGCCGCACTTTATGAAACCGCAGAAGCCCAGTGCACGGACAAAACATCCTATTCCCGGCTGATCACCCTGGTGCATGGTCAGACAACAGACACCTCCTTTGTAACCAGAATGCTGATTTCCGCCCGGCAGAAACTCAATGGATTTGAAGATCTTTTATTTTTGGCCCAGACCGCCCTGGCCCTGCCCAAAGACAAACAGATGGCTGCCCAGATCTATGCCCAGGCAGAAGAAAAGGCAAATGATACCCACCGGCTGTCCCGCCTGGCCACCAGCCTGGAAAGCCAGATGAAAGACAGTGCATGGGCATCCAGGGTATTGCGGAAAATAGCCTGATGGATGTACCTGAACGGCTGATGAAAGCGGCTGAAATGGCTGCTGATTCTGGTGGCGCCCCTGGTCAGCGGCCGGGTGGCGCATCTGGCCGTGTACATGGGCACGTCAGGTCCGGCAGGACCTGCTGATCAGCCAGATCGCCGAAGTCCTCATTGCAGCAACAATGGAAGTGGCCAGTTCGGGCAGGGAGGTACCAATGGCCACGATGGTCAGTCCGATGAATTTTTCACTGACCCCGAATGTTTTCATTATCACCACTGCGGAATCGATGAGGACCTGGGCACCGACGATAACCCCTGCAATGCCCACAAGAATCAAAAAAATCTGCCTGGGCCGGGAGTCAATGATACCGATATCTTCGAGTTCCTCTTCCGCCTCCATCACCAGTTCCGCAGAGGGAGGTGAAATGTCCGGAACACCCGCTGCTGTGCCGGCGCTTTGGGCAGCCGTCTTTTTTTCCCTGGCCGATATATAATAATTAAAAATGGTATACAAAACCACACCGCCAAACAAGGTTATCCCTTCGATTCTGGATATGTAGGAATCCAGGGAAAGAATCAAAAGAAAAATGGAAATTGCCAGCATCAGGGGGATGTCACGTCTGACAACGGATCGATCTGCCACAATGGGCATTAAAAATGCGGCTGCCCCAAGTACCAGTGCGATGTTGGCAATGTTGCTGCCCACCACGTTGCCCACAGCAATCATGCTCTTGCCGGCAAAGGAAGACATGACACTGACAACCAGTTCCGGTGCGGAAGTGCCGAATGCCACCACGGTCAAACCGATAACCACAGGAGAAACCCCCAGGGTTCTGGCCAGATTGGCCGAGCCCTTTACCAGCCATTCGGCCCCATAATACAACAACGCAAATCCAATAATAATCAACAAGATATGTAGCCACATAATCCGCTCCTTTGCTTACACGGAAATAAACCCGCAATAACGCCAGCAATTTTCATTTCGGGCAAAGGATACCATGCAATGGGCAAATGTCTATGAATAGTTTCCGTGATGCAGGTTCTGTCAACAGATTGTGACCTTCTCCTCAGCGTACCGCCCGATGATCCGGGTGTTATCCCTATGGGAGCGCAGGATGCCCGAATGACAGCATTGTCCAATTTCCTGAATGGGGATTTATCCCTGGGATTTACCGTCTAAAAAATCAATCAGGACAGGATGTCAAAAAAAGACCGGGACTTGCCGGAAAGATTCTCTGTGACCATTTGCCGAAAATGGCAGCGTTGCCAAATTCGGCAAATGCCGATCTACAAAAGGCAGGCATTACGTATTTTTACCTATAGCGACTAAGGATTTTCTCTGATTGACATTCAGGCATTTCATTGCTATGGCATTTATGATATCGAAACTATGGTTGATCCTTTATGGAATTAAGAAGTGTTGCAAAATGGTTGAGGTTTTAAAGCGTGGACTTCCAGGGGAGATTGTGAAATATAATATCGAGTGGATTTTTGCAGACACCTTTCATATCATTGAGGTTGATGAGAATCAAGTATCGGGCAAGTTATGCACCTGGCAGGTTGGCTTAATTTTCTTTTTTACAAACCGCATCCGGACATTAAACGAGTATGATATATGGCTGAAAAACCCACCTATGAAGAATTGGAAAGACGGGTTCAGGAATTAGAGAAAGCAGAATCTGAACTTAGTCTTGCAAAAGATCACCTCAAAAAAATATTCGACAATGCACAAGATGCTATCTTTATTCATGATCTGAAGGGAAAAATTCTTGATGTCAACGGCAAAATGTGCCGGATGTATGGGTTGACAAAAGAAGAAGCACTTGAAGTGACTATTGAAGATGTTTCCAGCTCAGAGATGTCAATGGAGGTCCTACTGGAAAGATGGCAAAAAGTTTTAAACGGTGAAAAATTATTGTTCGAGTGGGAAGCCCGTAGACCAAAAGACGAAAGCGTATTTAATGTTGAGGTTTCGATCCAGAAAATCAGCTTTCATGATAAGGATGTTGTACTTGCAAATGTTCACGACATAACCGAACGTAAGCGGGCGGAAGCTGCAAATGCAGAACACTACGCTTTAATGAAAGAGATTAATGTTCTTGCAATAGAACTTGCATCGTTACAGGAAGAAGTTGATATTCGGGATTTTGTTGTCAATCGTTTGATGCGAACGCCCGGTGCAAGGATGTCCTGGTTTTCTAAATATGCTTCTGAGAAGCGAGAATTGCAACTGCAACGCATTAAAGCTGAACCCGCATTACTCAAAAAAGCCATACAACTTCTTGGCAACCGCATAGAAGAATACAAAATACTAGTCAACGAAGATATCTACCAGGAAATTGTGAAATCCACAGTGGGAAAAATTAAGACACTTAATGATTTGTCCTTTGGAGCGATCCCGCAATCTATAGGGAGTGCGATTCAGGCAATAACAAGTGTGGACCGATTTATCGGTCTTGCGCATGTGATTGAAGGAAAGCTCTTCGGCGTATCAATGCTTGCGATGAGCGCAGATGAACCTGATCCGCCAACTGAACTACTGAATACGATTGCACACCTTGTAGCAATATCCTTGCGCCGCCGCAGTGCTGAAGAGGCGTTGCGCGAGAGCGAGAAAAGATACCGGACAATCCTCAACGAAATGTCAGAGGGATATCATGAGGTGGATTTAGCCGGGAATTACACTTTTCTAAATGATGCGTTTCAAAATCTTTTTGGCTACGGTAGAGAAGAGATGATCGGCACTAATTTCAGCCAATATGCCGCCGAAGTATCAATTGCAAAAAAGGTATACCATGTACACAATGAGGTATATAAAACAGGCAATCCGGTTCAAAGATGTGAGTGGGATATCATCCGAAAGGACGGTGAAAGAAGAACCCTTGAATATTTTGCTGCTACTGTAAAGGATTCAAAAAACATTCCTACCGGGTTCCGGGGAATTGTTCGCGATATTACCGATAGCAGACAGGCTGAAGCAGAAAAAGAAAAACTCCAGGCCCAACTCCTTCAGGCCCAGAAAATGGAATCCGTGGGCCGTTTAGCTGGCGGCGTGGCCCATGATTTTAACAATATGCTGGGGGTGATCTTAGGCCGGGCTGAACTGGGCCTGCAAAAGACCACCTCAACCGATCCTGTGTACAAGGATCTTGAACAGATCTTCAATGCTGCGGGCCGGTCCGCCGACATCACCCGGCAGCTGCTGGCCTTTGCCAGAAAACAAACCATCGCCCCGAAGGTAATCGACCTGAACCATACCGTGGCCAACATGCTGAAAATGCTGG
>JAIVHE010000455.1 GCA_020201255.1 Desulfobacteraceae bacterium | reverse complement strand
GTGTGTCGTCTGAAGCAATGTTGTCCAAACTGTACAACGATTATTATGATGGTTTGAACTTGATCAAGGAAAAAACCGGCAAAAACCGTTTTTTTCTGTCAAAGGCTGATCTTGAAGACAGTGAAACCTATCTTAATACCCTTATCAAAAAAGAGATCACATGATTGGAATTTCAAAACTCTACTGCGCCACGGTTGAACCATCCGACACCCTGCGCTATTCCCGGCAGTCAGGGCAGCTTCCCTCCCACCTGCTCCAGTTTTCCATAGACAAAAAACCGGTGGTGGTCTGGAACATGACCCAGCGGTGCAATTTAAAATGTGTGCACTGTTATGCCAGATCCGAAGATATCTCCTATGACAATGAACTGACCCATGAACAGGCCCTGGCCATGATCGATGACCTGGCGGATTTCGGGGTGCCGGTGCTGTTGTTTTCCGGCGGAGAACCTCTGGTGCACCCGAGGCTTACGGACTATGCCCGGTATGCTGTTGAAAAAGGCATGCGGGCTGTGATCTCCACCAACGGCACCCTGATCACCCGGGAAAAGGCAAAGGTCCTCAAAGAGATCGGGCTGTCTTATGTAGGCATCAGCCTGGATGGACTCGAACAGACCCATGACCGGTTCCGGGGCGTTTCCGGGTCCTATAAAAAAGCCATGGCCGCCATTGAAAACTGCCAGGCCGCCGGCATCAAAGTGGGGTTGCGATTTACCATAAACAAGCGCAATGTCCAGGATATTCCGGGTATTTTTGACCTGCTGGAACAAAAAAATATTCCCCGGGCCTGTTTTTACCATCTGGTGTATTCCGGCAGGGGATCAGAGATTGCCAAAGAAGACTTAAGCCATGAAGAAACCAGAAAGGTTCTGGATCTGATCATGGACAGAACCCGGGATCTGCATGACAGAAACCTGCCAAAAGAAATTCTCACTGTGGACAACCATGCCGACGGCCCCTATATCTACCAGCGGCTGTTGGATGAAAACCCGGAACGGGCGGCCGAAGTGCTGGAACTTCTGGAAATGAACGAAGGCAACAATTCAGGCCGGGGCATCGGATGCATTTCCTGGGACGGGGAAGTGTATCCCGACCAGTTTTGGCGGGAAAAATCTCTGGGCAATATCAAGGACCAGCCGTTTTCCAAAATATGGACCGATGAATCCAATGAATTTTTAATGAAAATGAAACAAAAAAAGTACCATGTCAAAGGCCGTTGCGCCCGATGCCGGTGGCTGGACATCTGTGCCGGCAATTTTCGGGCCAGGGCGGAATCGGTGGCAAATGATCCCTGGGATTCCGATCCTGCCTGTTATCTGACAGACGAAGAAATCACAAAGGAGAACTAAGATGCTGTTTCCGGACTACAGGGGCAGGCGCATGCGGGCCAATGCCAATTTCAGGCGGATGATCAGAGAGACGACAATTTCAAAAGATGACCTGATTCTTCCCTTGTTTGCCGTGGAGGGCAAAGGAGTAAAAAAACCCATCGAGGCCATGCCCGGCCATTTTCAGCTGTCAGGTGAGTATATTGTTGACATGGCAAAACAGGCACATGCTGCCGGAATACCGGCCATTATTGTATTCGGCATCCCGGACAAAAAAGACCCGCTGGCCACCCGGGCCTATGCAGATGACGGTATTGTCCAGAAAACCGTGGCCCGCATCAAAGAAGCAGTGCCGGAAATCAGCGTCATCACCGATGTCTGCCTGTGCGGTTATACGGATCATGGCCATTGCGGGGTGGTGGAAAACGGGATCATTGAAAATGACGCATCTTTGGACCTGCTGGCAAAAACCGCCCTTTCCCATGTCCGGTCCGGAGCAGACATGGTGGCCCCGTCCGACATGATGGACGGCCGGGTGACCGAAATCAGACAAATTCTGGATGAAGAAGGGTTTGACCAGATTCCCATCATGTCCTATGCGGTCAAGTACGCATCCGCATTTTACGGCCCGTTCCGCCAGGCAGCCGCATCCGCCCCGCAGTTCGGGGACAGAAAAACATACCAGATGGACCCGGCCAATGCGGTGGAAGCCCTCCGGGAAGCCACCATGGATATTGAAGAAGGGGCCGACATCATCATGGTCAAGCCCGCCCTGGCCTATCTGGATATTATTTACCGGCTCAAACAGGAAATCGATCTGCCCGTTGCCGCGTATAATGTCTCAGGAGAATACAGCATCATGAAAGCCGGAGAAATGATGGGGTGGGTGAATGCCAAAGATATGATCATGGAAACCCTGGTTGCCATCAAAAGGGCCGGAGCAGACATGATACTGACCTATTCCGCCATTGAAGTGGCCAGACAGCTGGAGGAAGCATGAGTCATTTTGGAGGCGGTCACCATGCTGCCGGGGCCGGACAGACCCTGCGCCTGGTGGCATGGGAAACCACAAAACGCTGCAATCTGTCCTGCAAACACTGCCGGGCCGTGGCGGAAGACCATGCGTACGAAAATGAACTGGATACCAAAGAAGCCTTTACCCTGCTGGACCAGATCCGGGAGGTGGGAACCCCCATCATTATTCTCACCGGCGGAGAACCCCTGCTCAGAGAAGATATTTTTGATATTGCCGCCTATGGCACCAAACTGGGCCTGCGCATGGTCATGGCACCCAACGGCACCCTGCTGACTTTCGACATTGCAAAAAAGCTCAAAACCTGCGGTATCAAGCGCATCAGCGTAAGCCTGGATGGTGCTTCCCCTCAAACCCATGACAATTTCCGGGGGCTTTCCAATGCCTTTACCGATGCCATCCGGGGCATTCACTTTGCCAAAGATGCCGGACTCGAATTTCAGATAAACACCACCATCACCAAAACCAATCTGGATGAAATCCCCAAAATCCTCAAACTGGCGGAAGATCTGGGAGCGGTGGCCCATCACATTTTTCTGTTGGTGCCCACGGGCCGGGGAAAATATATCGTGGATTCCGCCATTGATGCCGAAGAATATGAACAAACCCTGAACTGGTTTTATGACCAGCGGGACAAAACGCCTCTCCAGCTCAAGGCCACCTGTGCTCCCCACTATTACCGGATTCTGCGCCAGCGCGCCCATGCCGAAGGCAAAAAGGTCAATTTTGAATCCCATGGTCTCGATGCCGTCACCAGGGGATGTCT
>JAIVHE010000146.1 GCA_020201255.1 Desulfobacteraceae bacterium | reverse complement strand
GGCAATCCGGGCGCACACAATTTTTTTGAGATTCTCACTTGTTTACAGAATAATGAAGGTTTGGAACTCGTGGTTTCTGCCCGTCATCGTTCAGATACCGGTTTGTGTGATACTGCTCTATAAGGCTGTCCCGTCTACTAAACTTAGAACTTAACACGTTCCCCCATGAAAACTATCCTCAGCATCGATGGCAGCGGCATCCGGGGACGGACTGCGGCATTGCCCAAGGCCATGATCCTCTGGTGCCCTTCAACCAGCTCCCGGTGCCGCCGGCAGACATTGACTACTTGTTTCTAACCCATGCCCACATTGATCACATCGGCCGGACCCAGGAACTGATCTATGAGCTGGACCGCATCAACCCCGGGGTCCCGGTATTCATCGACTCCCCGTCAGGCATCCGGATTACCCGGCCTCAGATGCTTGTTCGCTTCCATATCAAACCACATGGCAAACAGGGTAAACTGGGCCGCTTCACCAGCAGCCACCCCAGGGTAAACATCACCTTTTTGATCTTTATGCCCGACACCTCCCCCACATGATACACCTGGTCCACGGGCACATCCTTGACCCGGAAATAATACACATTCAACAAAATCAACTGGTCATTGGGCTGGCCATATCTCAGAAGATCCCGGAACAGATGAATAATCAAGCCACTTTTTCAGATTCGAATTTCGAAAGGTTTTTATCAACCTCATCAAATTCTATTCCAACCAGGAATATCTCTTTATCTTCCATGAGGTATTTTTCATGGTACTTTTTTTCTTTAATCTGTTGGATTGTATTTTTGGGATTTGATTTCATTTTAATTTCAAAGATAAATATCCCTTTATCCATAACAACAGTAAAATCGATTCTGCCTTTGTTTGTAAGATCTTCAGGAATTATGGATAATCCAAGGGCCGCAAAAAACGCATAAAACACTGAGCAGTAATACCCTTCGTATTCAGCAATGCTGTTTTTAACGTACCAGTGGTGGGGAATACCTGCAAAAAAAGAGAAAAACGCCTGTTCCAGTATTTCAGGTTTATTTGTGAACAAAGCATTATATATATTTTTACTTAACCTGCTTGCCGAGCTTGCATCCGTTCCGTTTGCAAAAAACATTCTTACCAGATAATCATTAAATCCTATGTTGACTTCTTTATTTGGTATGCTTAAAGAGTAAAATTCCCTGCTGGCAATGTTTTGAGAACCGGTGATTGTCAAATATCCGGTTTGATATAACAGTACTTCCAGTTCAATATTGTGAATATCAAACTCTCCCATTTGAGAATCGCTTAATTCAATATTTTGTAAATCAGGAAGAAAGTATTTTTTTTGCTTTATTAAACCAAGAAGAAAGGAAGGGGTTCCGGTTTCAAACCAATAACATTGATACCGTTTATCTGATAAAAACAGTAAAATATCATAGGGGTTATAAACATTGCTGCCAAGGAAATTATACCCGTCATACCACTCCTGTACTTTTTTCAGATCAACATCATGCAGATAATCAGCAAATACAGCTTCAAATTCTTTTTGTGTATATCCGCAGATATCTGCATATTTGGGGTTTAATGAGATATCCGTTAAATTATTAAGCTTACTGAAAATGCTGGTTTTGCTGAATTTTGATACTCCGGTGAGAAACACAAATTTAAGATACCTGTCTGCATCTTTTAATACGGAATAAAAACTGCTTAATCCTTCACGCAGATCTTCGGCTGTATCTTTGGTCAGATTATCCAGCAGTGGTTTATCATACTCATCAACAAGGACAACAACCGGAAGATCAAATTTTCTGTTAAGCTTCTGTAGCAACTCCTCAAAACGCTCAGGAATACTTTCCGCAGTCAATTTTATATGGTGCATTGATGCACAATTTGTCAATGTAAAATAAATTGAATCGTTCAGCATTTGAACGTTTTTAACAGTTCCCCTGCCAAAACTAATAGTTACAACCGGATATTTTACATTCCAATCCCTGTTGTTTTCAAGGAACAGACCTTTAAACAACTCTTTTTCCCCTGCAAAAGCAGCACGAATAGTATCAAGAAAGAGTGATTTTCCAAACCTGCGGGGCCGGGATAAAAACCAGAACTTACTATGATCATCACACAGCATCCTGACAAAAGGTGTTTTGTCGACATAACAGCAATTTTCTGTTCTAAGCTCTTTAAAGACAGTTTTGCCAATTGGTAATTTTCTCATTGACAGATCCTCACCTTACATTTAACTGTTAAATCAATTCGGCCCTTGAGTGGTTACATCTTCAGCATCCCGTAACCATCCGTTAAAAATTCCTTTAAAGGATGGGTTTCAAAAAAAGCCTTTAACATTTTTTGTAACCGTTCACGGGGCCAACTGATCTCATCTATATTATTTCACAACTAAGCCCGGATGGCCACTTTAAAATCCCCCACCTGTGGCCACTTATTTCCTCTTGCCAAATTTCTTTTGCCGCTGGATAATATAATCTTGACCACAACCCAACATTGACAACACTCCCATTTCAATCTATTGTTGAAACACAAACCATGAATAAAATACAAAGAACTTTTGAAAAGAGAGGGAATGATATGTATTTTCATCAAGGTTGTCCCATGTGTGGGGGAGACCAGCACCCTGGCACGACTACGTTCACAGTGGATAGAAAAACAGTATTGGTTGTAGTCAGGAACGTGCCTGCAATCGTTTGTCGCCAGTGTGGGGAAGCTTGGATTCAGGACACAATCTCTGAAGAATTGGAAAAAATTATCACCGAAGCAAGTGCAAAACGTCGTCAGTTGGAAGTGATTGATATGGCCGCCTAAGCGGCCACTTAGCCCACGGCGTAAATATGAATCAAAACCCTATAACCATAACCCATCTGAGCGCCGAAACCAGCGTCACCGGCTCCTGCCACCTGGTCCAGGTTCAGCCTGAACATGGCGGCGGCAGCATCGGCAAAAACCCTGGACCATGCCCTGTCCGACAGCGGCATCGTGTACATCCCGACATTCGCCCTGGGGCGGACCCAGGAACGGATCTATGAACTGGACCGCATCAATCCCGGGGTGCCCGTGTTCATCGATTCCCCGCTGGGCATCCGGATCACCCGGCTGTACCAGGACATGGATGACTGCTGGGACAAGGAAGCCAA
>JAIVHE010000454.1 GCA_020201255.1 Desulfobacteraceae bacterium | reverse complement strand
CGTGGAAGAACATGTCCTGGCAGGGGGATTTGGATCAGCTGTGCTTGAGTTGTTCATGGACAAGGGGCTAACCGACCTGTCTGTCAAACGTATCGGCATTGACGATTGCTTTGTGGAACACGGCCCCCAGAAAGTGTTGCGAAAAGCGTACGAAATTGATGCAGATGCAGTGGCAAAAGCCGCCAGGGAGCTGCATGGCCGGGGATAAACACCCTCTTGGATCCAGATGCAGGCTGGACCAGCTGCTGGTGGACAAAGGATTGATTTGTTCCCGAAACCGGTCCCGGGCCATGATCATGGCAGGCAAGGTTCTGGTGGATGACACCCCCTGTGACAAACCCGGAACCCGGATAGCGGCAGATGCATCAATCATTGTCAAAGAGGCGGATCATCCCTATGTCAGCCGGGGGGGGCTCAAGCTTGAAAAGGCATTGACAACCTTTGCCGTCAGTGCCCAAGATAAAATCTGTCTGGACATCGGGGCCTCCACGGGCGGATTCACAGATTGTCTGCTCCAGTTCGGGGCCAAAAAAGTCTATGCCGTGGATGTGGGATATGGGCAGCTGGCCTGGTCATTGCGCAATGATGTGCGGGTTGTGGTTATTGAACGTACCAATATCCGTTACATGCCCCGGGAAGCCATCGGCCGGACAATGGACCTGGTGGTGGCTGACACCTCTTTTATATCCTTGAAAACAGTGATACCGGCGGCACAAAAATTCATGGGGGAAGGATCCCGGGTGATCGCTCTGATCAAACCCCAATTTGAGGCGGGAAAGCAATATATCGGCAAGGGCGGTGTGGTAAGGGATCCGGATATCAGACAAAAAGTGGTAACAGACATTTCACAGTTTTTCACAGACAGCGGCTATGGTGTGGAAGGTGTGGTCCCCTCCCCTGTTCCGGGTCCAAAGGGAAATACAGAATATCTGATTTCCCTGATTTTCAATGGCCATTGAAAAAAAATACTATGAATTTCATGCAATTTTTATTATTACACTTTTATTATGTAAACACGACGTTTTTATTAATTGTGTAAAGGAGCAGTAATGAGCGAAGACATCAAAACCATGAGAAATGTGGCATTTTCAGGCCATGGAGGTGCGGGCAAGACAACTCTTGCTGAGGCTATGCTTTTTAAGGTGGGGGTGACCAACCGTCTGGGAAAGGTTGAAGAAGGCAATACCGTAATGGATTTTCAGCCGGAAGAAATCAAAAAACAGCAGAGTATCAACACCTCATTTATCAAATACACCCATAATAAGCATACCATTACATTGATGGATACACCTGGTGATCAAAACTTCTTCTCAGCTGCAAAAACCTGTTTTCCGGTTGCCGACGGCATGGCTTTTGTCGTAGATGGTGTGGGCGGACCTTCCGCCATGACCGAAGAGGCCGCTGCATCTGCTTTGGAATACAACCTGCCCGGATTTGTCATTGTCAACAAACTGGACCGGGAAAGATCCAATTTTTCCACCTGTGTGGATGCCTGCAATGTGTCCCTTAAAAAGAAAATCATTCCCATATGTTATCCCATCGGCACGGAAACAGGATTCAATGGAATGGTGAACATCGTCACCAACAAGGCATTTGAATATGATGCTGACGGCAAAGCCACCCAGGTGGATATCCCTGCTGACATGGCCGATGAAATGACCCTGGCAAAAGAAGAGTTCATAGAAAACATTGCAGAACTCAATGATGACCTGCTTGAAAAATATCTGGAAGGCGAAGAACTGTCTGAAGAGGAGATCAAAACCGCATTCCGTCAGGGTATCTCTGAAGCACAGTTCTACCCGGCCATCTGCGCATCTGCCACCAAAATGATCGGCATTGATATGGTGCTGGATTTTATCAACACCTATATGCCCTCTCCGCTGGACCGGGGAGACTGGATCGCAAAAGACAGCAATGGAGAAGATGTGGTGGTGTCTCCGGATCCGGATGCCGAGTTCTGCGGGTTTGTATTCAATACCATTGTGGATCCCTATGCCGGTCGTTTGTCTTTGTTCCGGGTTATTTCAGGGTCTCTTGGAAAAGAGGGCAATTTTTTAAATGTCACCAAAGATACCAGGGAAAGATATTCCCAATTGCTTGAGATCGCCGGAAAAGAACAAAAAACCATCACCGGTGCAGGACCTGGTGCCATTGTGGCAGTGGCCAAACTCAAGTCCACTTTAACCGGGGATACCCTCACAGGGGGCAGAGAAATTCAGATTCCAGCCCCTGCTCCCATGCCCCCGGTTATTTCCTTTGCCATCTCGCCCAGGTCCAAAAATGATGAGGACAAAATCCATGAGGCATTACGCAAAATTTTGCAGGAAGATACAGGTCTTGCGCTCAAACGCGAAGAAGAAACCAGACAAACGATCCTGTCCGGCAGGGGTCTGGTGCATATTGAGGTAACCGCAGACAAGATCCAGCGTAAATTCAATGTAGCCATGGATATCAACACCCCCAAAGTGGCATACAGAGAAACCTTTAAGAAGAAAATCCGGGTCCAGGGAAAACACAAAAAACAATCCGGCGGCCACGGCCAGTTCGGGGACTGCTGGATTGTTCTGGAACCGTTGCCCAGAGGAAAGGGGTTTGAATTTGTGGACAAGATTGTTGGGGGCGTGATTCCCAAAAACTATATCCCGGCGGTGGAAGCCGGGATCCGGGAAAGTTCCCGGTATGGTATTCTGGCAGGGTTCCCCTGTGTGGATTTCAGGACGACCCTGGATTTTGGCTCCTACCACTCAGTGGATTCATCTGAAATGGCATTTAAAACAGCCGGCTCCATTGCATTCAAAGCTGCGGCCAAAGATGCCAAGCCGGTTCTGCTGGAGCCGATCATGAAGGTTTCAGTAAAAATACCTGATGCCAACACCGGTGATATCATGGGAGATCTCAATTCCCGGCGGGGACGGGTTCTGGGTATGGATTCCGAGGATGATAAACAGATCATCAATGCTCTGGTTCCCATGTCGGAAATGCTGCGCTATGCTCCGGATTTAAGCTCCATGACCGGTGGAAGAGGTACATTCACCATGGAGTTTGCCCAGTATGACGAGGTGCCGTCGGATCTTTCCCAGAAAATCATCGACCAGGCCAATGCGGAAAAAGAGAACAACTAAAACTACAAT
>JAIVHE010000453.1 GCA_020201255.1 Desulfobacteraceae bacterium | reverse complement strand
CTTGTCACCGATGTTGTTCAACGTTTGCCTGTCAGAGATATCTGTGTGCGCAAACTCCATGACACCCCGGCTTCTGGCGTTGATATCTGCAATGGTTTTTTCCACCGCATCTGCCAGGCCCGGTAAATTGTCCAGACCGATGAGAGGAGCGATGGTGTTCAGAGAAGAGGAAAGATATAATGTTGCCTGGATTTTTTCCTGCACCCGCTGCAGGGCCGACACCTTGCTGTTGAGTTTTTCAATGGCCGTGGTCAACTGGTATTCCAGTCCGTCTGTGGCAGTGACGGCATTTATTTTTTCAATGAGATCCCCATGGATGACTACCAGGCCCATAAAGGCGTTTTGAAATTTGAGCTCATCATTTTCCATGATGCGTATCTGGATGGGAGAAATCCCATAACTTCGTGCCATTTCCCGGTTTTCACCGGCACTGGCACTCAGATCTCCTTCTTGAGAAGATACATTGTAAAAACTGTAGTTGAACAGCCGTCCGGATCTGGCGGCATATTCTTCCAGAAGGTCCCGCAGATACCGTTCCGTGTTGTTGTGGGGGGCGGGCAGGTTCTTTGAGAAAAAAACCTTGACGCTTAGGGGTTCGGACAGGGTGGCCACTGCCTCTTTGCTGGCCTCGGACAGGGAAAAAATCTGGTTTTTGGTAAGATCGGCCCTGAAAAACAGGGTCAGTCCCACGATGTTCACCAGTACAATGACGGCAATATAGAGGATGAATTTGATATAGGGTTCTTTGAGGTGTCCCATGGTGTCTCCTTAGTTTTTTTCCTGCATGACAATATGCGTTGAGAAGAGAAAAATACATACCAGGCTGATAAAGTAGATGATATCCCGGGTATCCAGAATGCCTTTGGAAAAATTGGTGAAGTGGGAACCGGCCCCGATGTATTCAATGACAGCAACGATTTTGGGGGGCATGAAAAACAGCATTCGGTCTAAGATGGTCAATGTAAAACAAAGGGCACATCCGATGATAAAGGCAATGATCTGATTTCGGGTCAAAGCGGATGCAAACAGGCCCATGGCGCTGTATGCCGCCGCCAGAAAAAGGGCCCCTGCATATCCCCCCGCAACCGGACCGGGGTCCACTTCTCCGATAAAGGAGATGAAAACAGGATAGGCCAGGGTGGGCACAAGCATGGCACCGACAAAAACTGTAGCGGCAAAAAATTTTCCCAAGGCGATATCGGTAAAGGAAACCGGCATGGTCAAAAGGGTTTCATAGGATCCGACATTTTTTTCTTCGGCAAACAGGCGCATGGTTATGGCAGGGATAAAAAAGGAAAACGCAATGGGCAAAAGAGAGAAAAAATCCCGCAGATCAGCCCTGCCATATATAAAAAATGTGGAAAAGAAAAACCATCCGGTAACAATCAGGAACAGGGAAATGACAATATATGCGATGGGGGATATGAAATAATCTTTGAATTCTTTGGCGGCAATGGTGGTGATTTGTGACATGTCAGGCTTCCTTTTGGGTCAATTTCTTAAATATGTTTTCAAGGGTCTGGGATTCTTTTGCAAGTTCCAGGATGATCCAGTCGGTTTGTTTTACTGCCAGAAAGATCTCAGATCTGATATCTTTGTTTTCCGGGCTCCGGATTTCCAGGTTCACCAGGGTATCTTCTCCAGGGGTTTTCGACCTGATGTCCAGTGCCGGATGTATGGTTTTCAGCAGGTCCTGGGCTGCTTTCAGGTCAGGGCCCTTCAAAGTCAGGCGGACAAAGCTGTCCTGCATCCCTTTTTGTTTGAGACTGGCGGCGGTGTCATCGGCCACCACTTTGCCGTTGTTGATGATCACGATCCGGTCGCAGGTGGCTTCCGCTTCACTGAGGATATGGGTGGATAAAATAATGGTTTTTTTTCTGCCGATATTGCGGATAATGTCCCGGATTTCAGCGATCTGATTGGGATCCAGTCCGGAAGTGGGTTCATCCAGCACCAGAATTTCCGGGTCCGTCATCATGGCATGGGCAAGTCCCACCCGCTGTTTGAGTCCTTTGGAAAGGGTGGCAATAGGCTTGTCCATGATCCCGGACAGGCCGCACAGGTCTACCAGGGTCTTGAACCGTTCCATCTGTTTGCCCGGATCGATGATCCCTTTTAGATTTGCTACATAGACCAAGTAATCATACACCAGCATATTATGATACAAAGGAGCAGATTCCGGCAGATATCCTATCAATGATTTGATGCGGAGGGTATCTTTGGGTATGTGCAGATTTTTCACGGAAATGCGGCCGGATGTGGGTTTGAAATATCCTGTGAGCATTCTGAGGGTTGTTGTTTTGCCGCGGCAAAACGGATCATCCTTGCCCAGGGTTTTGACCACAGACCGGTATACCTGTTCTCCTTTTTCAAAATGTGCCATGACCTCGGCAGCCAGTTTTTTGCGCTCGGCGTGGCGGATTTTTTCATGTTGAATCACGGATTCCAGTTTCTGCACCGCATATTCCACCAGGGCATCTCTGGGCATGTCATAGGTCCGGGATATGGTGCTCAGGGCATCAATAGTTCTGCGGCTCATGACAAAGGTTTTCTGACGTCTGGGGATTTTTTTGAACTGCCGGAGCCGTATGGTCTGCACCAAATCTTCCAGGGCACCCGTGTCTTCGATGATATGATCAAACAAAGATTTCTGCTTGATTCCCATGTGAAGTGACACAAGGCCGATGGCATCGATGGCTTTCTGGGATAATTTAAAGGTTGCCCTTACAGATTGTCTTCCCCTCAGATCAAACATGGGGGAACTGGAAAAAGGATCCAGTGGTTTTGGCATACAAACCCTCTCGCAGAATAACCATATTATTAAAAATAGGTATTCATAAAAGTAATGAGAACTTATTATGATAGAAAACCTTACAATAAATCCATTGCCGGATCAACCCAAAATGTTGATTATGACCAAAATGTCATCCAGAAGGAAACCGGTACCTGCCAGACCATGCCTATGCACAATGCTGCACCCGCTGCCAGAAACATTTTTTCCTTTCCCCCTTTTTCAAAGGCAGGATCGGTCCGGTTTTCGGTAAAGCAGCGGGCATCCATGGCAAGACACAGGTTGTCGGCAGCCAGGAAGGTTTTTTTTATCACCGGCAACGTGAGACAGCGGATGCGGCGGACGGGATTTTTGTGCAGGTTCCCGCACCGGGCATTCACAGCGTCCGATGTCTGCTGTGCCTGATCAAGGATCAGGGGCAAAAACCGCAGAAACAGGCTGATCATGATGGCCACCCGTTTTTCCGGTACCAGGGGTATGGGGCGTAAAAACCACTGGGCCGCACTTTTCAGGGTAGCCGGCCGGGTGGTGGCTGAAAAGAGCAGGCCTGTCATCATTACCAGAAAAAAACGCACCGCAACCAGGGCGCCCCGGGCCATTCCTTCCTGGGTGACCATAAGTCCGGACAGGGAAAAAACAGGTGTGCCCGGTATTGTCAGGCTGCTGGTCAAAAACATGATAAAAAGCAGCAGTATGAACCATTGTAACTGGGCCAGAAGGCGTATAAAGGATACGTTGATGGTCCGGACCAGCCCGTACAGGACCAGAAAACAGGCAAGGCAGCCTATAAAACCGGCGGCCAGGACGGCCAGGCTCACCATGCATACCAACACAATTTTGGTCCGGACATCTAATCGGTGCAGTGCCGTGGTGCCGGTGCGGAATGCAAACAGGTTCAGCGCTGCCATGGGGGGGCTTTATATCCCATGCGGGAAAAACAGGGTTCTTTGATACCATGGGCTTCCAGATGACCGAGCAGGTCCCGGGGGTGTCCGTCTTTGGCCAGACATCCGTTGCTGTCCATGATAATCATGCGGGTGGCAAAGACGATGACCTCTTCCACCTCATGGGCGGCCATGATGATGGTTCTGCCGTCCTGGTTCAAGCGGCAGATGGTATTGATCAGGTCTTTTGAGGACGGATAGTCCAGGTTGGCAAATGGTTCGTCCAGTACGATGATTTCAGGGTCCATGACCAGGATGCCCGCAATGGCCAGCCGCCGTTTTTCGCCGCCGGACAGGGTGGCGGGATGTCTGTCTTTCAGGTGTGCCAGACACAGATGTTCCAATGTCCGGTTGACGTTTTTTTCGATCAGGGAACGGGGCAGTTTTAGATTTTGCGGACCGAATGCCACCTCATCAAACACCGTATCTCCCACGATCTGGGTGTCGGCATCCTGGAACACCATGCCCACGGTTTTGCGGGCTGCAACCGTATCTGCTGCAAAGGGCCGGATTTTTCCGGCGATTGCTGCGGCAGCCGCAATTTTGATGACATCTCCCACAAGAAACGGCAACATGCCTGCTGCCATGGCCTTGCCCCAGGACATGGCAAAGGCGATCTTCAACCATGGCACCCCGGCGGCATAGACCACCACAGATCCTGCTGTCAGGGCCAGGATATCCCATCCCGGTCTTTTGCCCAGCCAGGCGGACAGGGTGCCGGTGACGAAAACCGCCGGCAGATAGCCCAAAAGATACCCGCCTGTGGGGCCGAAGAGTTTGCCGATGCCGGAAGTGCCGCCGGCAAAAACCGGCAGACCTGCCAGGCCCACCAGCAGATATACCGCCACACAGGTAAGTCCCCAGGCCGGTCCCAGGATCAGGCCGGCCAGCAGCACGAACATGTTCTGCAGGACAATGGGCACCGGTCCGATGGGGATGGCAATAAAAGCCCCCACGGAAATAAGGGCAACAAACAGGGCAGTGTAAACAATGGATCGTAACGGGTATGCCGGTGGCATGTATTTTCTCCTTGTAACCTGTCTTTCAGGTATGAAAGCAGTCTCCGTAAATGATTTTCTGGATCTGGTGCAGGTCATCTTTTACCAGCAGGGTGCCGGTGTCTTCCACATCTATAGCCAGACCCTGGAAAGTCTGCGTATGGGTTTGTACCCTGACCCTGGAGCCGATGGTGGCGGTGCGTTTTTTCCATGCCTCCATGATTTTGGAAGGGTTCATATCCTGGATCTGACCAAAAAATTGTTTCATAAATTCCGCCAGAATTTTTTGGCGGGAAACCTTCCGGCCAAGAGCCTGCTGTATGGATATGGCATCAAACAGATCGGATGTGGGGTCGTTGTTGACATTGATGCCGATGCCCACCAGCAGAAACCGGATCATGTCTGCCTGGGTCTCGATTTCCGATAACAGCCCCGCCAGTTTTCTGCCGTTCAAAAGCAGGTCATTGGGCCATTTTACCCGCACATCCAGTCCGAAAAGAATGGCAAAGGTTTTAGACAGGCTCACGGAAGCGGCAAAATTGTACAGGTATGCCAAAGGCGGGGGGGTGTCCGGGATCAGGATCAGGGTCATCCACAGACCGCCTTTGCCGGATTCCCATTGCCGGTTGAGGCGGCCCCTGCCCCGAATCTGTTGTTCCGCCACCACGCAGCTCAAATGGGGAGCACCATTTTTTGCCAGGTCCCGGGCTGTATCCATGGTGGTGTCCACCCGGGGAAAATAAAAAATCCGGTCTTGTAAAGAGATATCCTGTAGCGGGATATCCGCTGTGCCGGAAGGGTTTTCTACATAACACCCTTGAAAACAAAAGGGCAACAGCAGGTCATCCGGATCAGTCAGGTGATAGCCCCTGGGACCGGATGCAATGGCAAATCCGTCTTTTTTCAGGGCATTGATATGCTTCCACACCGCCACCCGGGAAATGCCGTTTACTGCACTGAGGGTTACACCGGAAACCGTGTCTCCTTTTTCCCGGTACAGCAGTTCCAAAATGGTATTGCGTATCGTTTGTGTCTGGTTAACCATAATAGAAAAGGATGGTTAACAGAATTATGATAGCAGGTCAAGCACAATTATTGTCTCTTGCGCATTTGCTATAAAAATTCCAGGTTTTCAACCGTTGCTGCAGATCTCTGTCGCCGGCCCCGCCCATGATGGTATCCTGTGCCCGGTCCGAGACCCTGCGGGGGCCAGGTTCCATGTGATTCATGAAATAGAGCGATCCATTCTCTAACTGAAAGTATCCTGCCATATTGTATCAGGCCCCCTCCGGCTCTGACGGCCCGTTCACAGGATACCATCATGGGCTCCCCGTAGCGTGTACGCTGCTATACTAAACGACCACCGGCTGCAAGCCGGTGGGTTAAAAGCTCGGCGGGCTTAACCGCCGACTGAAAGCGAATACGTCTAAAAGACGGTGGCTTTAAACCACGGAAATCAAAAACGGCTAAAGCCTGCACAGTAACAATAAATATCCAGATGGGAACTGAATATTTGTTATAATGAATTGTGTATCAAAAATACCCTGGCAGGAGCCCCTGGAGGTGTGCTGTTACCGGACCGTCAGAGCCGGAGGGGGCCGGAGTACAATATACCGGGATGGCTCCCGGATAATGTAGAGGCGATTAGCTAATCGATCAGGAAGTCTAATGGAACAAGGCCCACGCAGGATCTCGGGCCGGTAACAGCACACCTCCAGGGGCGGGCCTGGAACCAGGACACTGCAGGAGACGATACAAAAACGGATGCATTTATGCTACATATCCAGTGCGGGGATTGCAGGGCCATTGCATGGAGGAGAATCTTGTTCGGTTTGTCGAAGCCCGCCCTTTAGGGGTGCCTTGTGACCGGCCCGAGATGAAATCTGACGGTCCTGTCACAAGGCACCCGCAGGGGGCTTGATCTATAGACCGGGGCTCATATCACCATGTGATTGCCTTGAACGGGACGAGAAGGGACATTTGTTGCAGCAAATATTCAGATTACCTTGCACCTGTCTGCCGTCTGGTTTATAAAAGAACCTTTAAAAAGAAGGAAATAAGCATGCAGGTGTTACGACAGATACTGCCACATGCGGCGGATTTCAAACGTTTCTGGAAAGAGAAGGGGCCTTTTGTATTCGCCCTGACAAGCAGAGAATTTCCCCCGGTTCTTTTGGAACCTGAAGAATGGATTTTCGGTCATACGGCAAAAGAGGTGCTCGAGGAATTAATGCAGTTCAACCAGAAAAAAATGGCCTTTGTCCGTGGTGCATTCAATCCAAAAAACCAGGCTATCCTGCGCCCTGAAAATTTGATTCCCTGGAAACTCAGCCCCTTTCCAGAGGAATGGAACCATATGACGACTGATTTTTTTATGCCCCAAGGACATCTGACACAGGTGGTGGCAGATCAGGTCAAAACCGCTTCCGGCCGGGGGGATGAAAGCCTGCAGGTAGCAGCTGCATTTTTTGGGCTTCTGGAAAAAAATCTGGAGGCCATGGGGTATATTCTCTTACAGCCCGATGCAGGGTCCAGGTATGCGGCGATTCGAAAATATCTGGTGGAATGGGAGGATGATGAGGCGGATGCCGGTCTGATATAAGGTTTTGGATCATACCGCATCATTGAGGATCAGGT
>JAIVHE010000452.1 GCA_020201255.1 Desulfobacteraceae bacterium | reverse complement strand
CGGCTTTTGTCCAAAGACATTGCCACGGTCAAAGCCCTGCTGGAACAGGGGGCGATTGTGAAGGCAGTGGAATCTGCCGTGGGAAAATTGTATTAAGGCGGTACCGGCAGTATGATGATGATGATGATGATGATGTTGTTGTTGGTGGTGGTGTTGGTGGTGCTCACAGACGCACCAGTTTCAGGTTTCCCCACAGCCCGATCCGGGAACCAAGGATGATCACCAGGCCCTGTATCCCCGGGATGGCTTTGCCGACATCCAGGGTTTTGGGGATATCGTCACCGGTCCGAACCCGGTTGGCCAGGGCCGTGGCAGCTGCATCCGCCAGCAGGCAGGACGGGGCCATGACCATGACCGCGTCGGCTTTGCCAAAGCTTTTGGAGTGCCCGAAGGTTCCTGATGAGGTGCACACCCCGAAAGCGCTGTCCTGTCTTGGCACCTGGATGCCGGTGGTCAGGCTCAGGGGTGATGTGCCCGCAAAAATGGTGAATACCGTGTCGGTTTTGGAGCATACAAAGATATCGCCCCCGTTTTCCACGATCACCTCGGAGGACCAGTGCAGCAGGTGTTGACCGCAGGCCCGGGCCACTGCACCGGCCACGGCTGCCATGGGGCCTACTTTGGTCATCTCGGCGGCCCGGGCCATCTCCTGTATCACCCTGGGGGCGGTATCCGGGACCGGCACCGGCACCAGCGCGTCGGCAAATGTTGGATACTGCCGGATATGGGCTTCAATCTGCTGCCTGCAGTGCTGCACCGCCTGGACTGCCCGGCCGGAAAGGTCGGTTTGTGCCTGGATGTGCAGGTTGGTTTCCTGCACCGTTATTTCAAAGGATGTCAGGCCTTTTTTGCGGTGCTGCTGCCGGTAGATGGTCCTGTTTTCAAACCTGTTTTCAAACATGGTCAACGGGTTCGGGCCGCAGGTGGGACGGGGCCTGGCGGATGAAATAGGAATCGGTCATGCCGGAGATGAAATCGCGCACCATCTGGGCATGCGAATGGGTCCGGCAATAGGGGGCGGCCATGTCCGCCAGAAACTGGGTGAATATGGCCGATGACAGGTTTTGGGTTGCAAGGTCTTCCAGGTACTGGTGAAACAGGTGCTCGTATATGGCGCCGATGGATGCCAGGTGGCGCTTGATGGCCGGATTCTTGTAGATATGGCGGTAATTGAACATCTTGAGGGTCTCCAGGGCACGGGCAATGTCATCTGAAAACCCCACAAAGGGCTGGTCCAGGCTGGCGGCAATCAGATCGGTCACCAGGTTGAACACGATGGTGCCGTTGGTGGTACCCAGTTTTTTCTGGCATACTGCCGGAATCTGTTCGCGTTTGACCAGCCCCAGGCGGATGCCGTCTTCCAGGTCCCGGCCGATGTAGCTGATGGTGTCGGCCATGCGCACCACGCAGCCTTCTAAGGTCATGGGAGTCGCGTTACATTGTTCTTTGGTGTGAAAATCCTGGATGATCCGGTCCAGGTCTCCGAAGGTGCGTTGCTGCACAGGGGTCAGCTGCTGGATATGGGTTTCCCCGTCATGGCACAAAATGGCATCCAGAGTCTGGAGACTCAGGTTCCACCCCTTTCCTTTGCGCTCGATCCTTTCCAGAAACTGGATGCTCTGGATGTTGTGGTGAAAATAGCCGGCTCCGGCGGCATGGGTCAATCGGGACAAAAATCGTTCCCCGTCATGGCCGAAAGGGGGGTGGCCGATGTCATGGCCCAGGCTGGCTGCCTCGATAAGATCCTGGTTCAGGCCCAGGTAACGGCCCACGGTTCTGGCCACCCGGGAGAGCAGCTGCACATGGAGCACCCGGTGGGTGAGGTGGTCATTGCGGATCAGGGAAAAAACCTGGGTTTTATCGATATACCTGGTAAAGGCAAGGGAGTTGAGGATCCGGTCCGCATCCTGGCTAAAGGCCTGTCGGTATTCGTTGTGGGCCAGTTTTTCGGTGTGCCGCCGCACAGCGGATCGGGAAAGACAAGCCAGGGAGCGCAACGATCCCTTTTCCTTATGATTCAGGTGCTGCTGCAGTTCCCTGGCTTTTTTCAGACGGTCATCCAAAACGATCCCTATGGCTTATAACCAGTGCTCCATCACTTGGTCTAAGGTATGAGGGGCGAAAAGTGACGACGAAGACGAAAAGGTTTCCTGGTCAACATCCTCAATCCTCATCTCTCATCCCTCAATCCTCATCCCCCAATCAATTACAATTGTTTGAGGATGTTGTCCACCACTGTGGAAAACGCCTTGGTAAAAGGGGTTTCTTCATCCTGGAACATGATGGGAACCCCCTGGTCTCCCGAGACCACCACCCCGGTGTCAAAGGGAATGGCGCCCAGGAACGTAAGACCTTGTTCTCTGGCGGTTCTTTCACCGCCTCCGTGCATGAACAGATCAATTGGTTCATTGCAGTGTGGACATTTGTAACCGGACATATTTTCCACAATGCCCAACGTTTTGAGTTTCACGGTCTTGCAGAAGGATATAGATTTTCTGATATCGGCCAGTGCCACTTCCTGGGGGGTGGTGACAATCACGCCCAGGGCTTCGGGAATGGTCTGGACTACAGTGAGGGGCTCATCACCGGTACCGGGAGGGGCGTCAATAATCAAAAAATCCAGTTCCCCCCAGTCCACCATGCCTACAAACTGCTGGATCATGCCGGCTTTGGCAGGACCCCGCCAGATGATGGCCTGGTCCTTGTCCTGCATCAGGGCCTGGACAGATACCACTTTGAGGTTTTCATTCACCTGTTTGGGGATCAGGCGCTGCTGGTCAGGAGTTATATCCAGAAGCTCGGTGAGTCCCAGCATCTGGGCAATGGACGGCCCATGGACATCCACATCCATGAGTCCGGTTCGGTATCCTTTTTTGGATAATACCGCCGCCAGGTTGGCGGATACGGAGCTTTTGCCCACACCGCCCTTGCCTGAGAGCACGAAAATCTTGTGTTTTATCCTGCCTAATGATGCCTTGATCATGGCCTGCTGTTCCTGTTGTTTTGCGGCCATATCATTTCCCTGGGAAGGACACCCCTGGGGTTTTTTTGCCTTGTCTACGCTGTCGTGAATCATTGTATGTTGTATCTCCTTTTGAGAAATCCGTGGTTGATATCAGACGCTGTTTGAAACCACAC
>JAIVHE010000451.1 GCA_020201255.1 Desulfobacteraceae bacterium | reverse complement strand
TATGCCCATCTGCTCGAAAATTTCGGACTGACAGGGATGCCCCACTGGCATACCTCGTTTGTGTCATCTTCCGGAACGTATCAATCAAAAATTCAAGACGGTGCGATTACAGACATCTATCCGAAACGATACTGGCCCGGTGAAAAAATCGGAGACCATCTTGCGTTTGCGCTAAAATATGACGGCGTCAACCTGGGACTGCTCAATCTACTCTTTGCAAACGTTCCTCAAAAGGAGGTCGTCGGTTACATTAAATCCAGGCCAACCGGAAAGTATGCACGAAGGATCTGGTTTTTTTATGAGTTTTTGACCGGCAGACCGCTTCCCATCAATGACAGCAAATCCGGCAACTATGTCGAAGCACTGGAGGCAAAAAAATATCACACTATCCGCAACGGTGAAAAATCCCCGCGTCATCGCATTGTGAACAACCTTTTCGGCCCCCGGAACTTCTGCCCGATTGTCCGAAGGACAGAAAAACTTTCCCTGCTGGATTCAGCAGATCTGCGCAAAAGATGTGAGAAAATAGTTGCTGCGTATCCTTCAGAGCTTCTTCGCCGGGCATTGAGCTACCTATATAACAAAGAGACAAAATCCTCTTTTGAAATTGAACACATAAAGCCCAATGCCTCCCGAACGGAAAAATTCATTTCTTCCCTGGAACTTGCAGAAAAAGAAGATTTCTGTGAGAAGAAACGGTTGCTGGCACTTCAAAACCGCATCGTTGACCCCCGATTCCAAGACAGTGATTATCGGAGCACTCAGAATTATATCGGACAAACGGTCTCCTTTCAAAACGAGGTTATCCACTTTGTCTGTCCAAAGCCGGATGATATCCCAAACCTGATGTCGGGACTGATTGAATGCCACAACCGGATGAAAACAGGCAATGTATCACCAGTTATCCATGCAGCCGCGATTGCCTATGGTTTTGTGTTCCTGCACCCGTTTGAAGATGGAAACGGCCGCATCCATCGGTTCCTGATACACAACATTCTTTCACTGCAGGGAATGGTTCCGCGTGGACTCATGTTCCCGGTTTCGGCAGTCATGCTCAAGAACCCGGCAGATTATGATGCTTCACTGGAACCTTTCTCGCGGCCGTTACTGGGACTCATCGATTATCATCTGGATGAAACAGGACAAATGACCGTCGAAAACGATACAGCGTGCTGGTATCAATATATGGATATGACCGCTCAGGCTGAGGCTTTGTACGAATTTATAACCAAAACCATCGAAGAGGAACTCGTGACGGAGCTCACCTTTCTGGCCAATTATGACAATACCAGAAAGGCGATTCAGGACATCATCGATATGCCTGACCGCCTGATTGATTTGTTTATCCAGCTGTGCCTTCAAAACAACGGAAATCTTTCCGCCGGTAAAAGAGCCGCTCACTTTGATTTCCTCACCGATGCAGAACTCACAGCAATGACACAGGCAGTCAAAAACGGCTTTCTCAAAAAAATGGTTTAAAAATCGGTGATCCACATCACAATTCATGCGCTTCCAGCTCCTGGAGCCGACGAAACAAACACTGTTGGCAGTGGCTGGTGCACGCCTTTTCCGCCTTGACTTTGTGTAACCTATAAGTTACATTTTCACCATGAAAATTAAACAGACACCCCGATTCAAAAAATGGATATCCGCATGGAAATACAAGACTTAGATATCAGCGAATATCTGGATGATCCAGAGGTCATAGCGGAATACCTCAATGCAGCCATCG
This sequence comes from Desulfobacteraceae bacterium, assembly GCA_020201255.1. Taxonomy (GTDB): domain Bacteria; phylum Desulfobacterota; class Desulfobacteria; order Desulfobacterales; family Desulfobacteraceae; genus Desulfotignum. The sequence goes on along the minus strand of JAIVHE010000451.1, from coordinate 4,184 downwards.
AAGAAAACGATCCAGCATTTTTCCTCCGGGCTGTTGGTGACGTTGCCAAGGCCAGGGGTATGACCAATATATCAAAAGAATCCGGTGTCAAAAGGGAAGCCCTGTACAGGGCATTGTCCGGAAATGTGCAACCGAAATTCGACACCATCATGAAGGTGCTTCGGGCCGTCAATTTCAAGCTGAAAGTGGAACAGTCCGGGCCTTGATCCAACATCAGGATGGCGTGGCTGCAATTTCCCCGTACAAAGGCAGATGATCCGATACCATGCGGGTGTCATAATCCATGGGCACTTTGACATCTTTTACGGAGAAATGGTGGGAAATAAAAATATGATCGATCCGCCTGACCGGCAGCCAGGACGCAAAGGTGGGTCGTGGATACCGCCTGTTTTTATATACCTTCTGGATGTCGGCAAGGTGCCTGGAAAGGGTTTTGTACACAATTGATCCCGGGCCGGCATTAAAATCACCGCACAGGATTACCGGCACACTGGAAGCACGGTCATTGCAGACCCACCTGCTGCCGGCCAGGGCCGCAGCCTGCAGTTTGCGGTCTTTGGCCCGCAGGCCCAGGTGGGTGTTCAGCACCCGTACATGGCCCAGTGGTGATGCAATCCGGGCCATCATCACCCCGCGGTTTTCCACAGGTTTTGCTGCAAACGCCGCCGGCAGGGTTCCACAGTTCAGGTCATGTATGGGAAACCGGCTCAGGATGGCCAAACCGTATCTGCCGCTGGGGCTTTCCTTGGCGGTTCTAAACGCTAATCCACTTATAGGCTTGACACACATATACAAAATATTGTATATATCCTTTCATGAAACCGGTTGTTTTTAAATTCACTGCCCAAAAAGATATCAAAGCGTTCCCTGAAGGCGCCAGACGAAAAGCAGGGCAAGAATTGATGGCCGTCCAGATGGGAATGGACCCTATTGAGTGGAAGCCGATGCCGTCAATCGGTGCCGGGGTGAAAGAACTGAAGATACATGAAAACGGAGAATTCAGGGTGGTTTTCATCGCCAAGTTTCCGGAAGCGGTATATGTGTTTATCCGAAGCCGGCTGATGCTGGAGATCCGTAAATACATCCAGGAAAACAAGATGACCCAGAAAGAAGCCAGCCTGAAAATGGGCGTCACCCAGCCCAGAATCAGCGACCTGATGCGGGGGAAAATCGATCTGTTCACCATTGACATGCTGGTGTCAATGCTGGAGAAGATCGGGATCGATGTTGAAGTGTCGCTGAGCAGAGCGGCATGATTCTCATTTAAAAATTGCTCATGGACCCCGCTTTTCAAGTCTTGCTCCGGAGAAAAAGAAAACAAATTTCAACCATATCCCTATATGCAAGTCATATTATAAGCCAAATTAATTCATATTTATAAAATAATATATTGATTTTACTATTAATACAATATACCATATGTCATAATTTATTAGTCATAATATAAACCAAAACATACACATGAATTAGAGAATGCCGCTGTCAATCAAAGCGTATCTGAAACGAGGTCCTTCAACATCCAAAGAAATCCAGGCTGCAACCGGCCTGAGTCAGAGTTCTGTAGCACGCAGACTCAGGGAGCTGGGCGACAATATTGTACAGATTCAGGATGGAAGATCAGTCAGGTATGCAGCAACCTGTAATGCATTTGGTGTGAATGATAAAATACCATTGGGTATCGTGGATCACCTCGGTAAAATCAGTGTGGTGGCATATCTTCGTCCGTTAAGCCACGGCGGTTATTTCCTGCAGTCCGTAACAAATATTTCTCCTTTGCTGCTGGGTGAGCGTAAAAACGGATTGTATGATGGCCTGCCATATTTTCTTTACGATTTAAGACCCCAAGGCTTTTTAGGCAGACAGGTCTCACGTAAAATGGCAACTCACTTTGAAGCGTTTCCCCCTGATCCAAGACAGTGGACAAATACCCATATCGGTAAATACCTGATATCCAATGGTGATGATCTGCCCGGGAATTTTATCCTTGGAGAACAGTCCATCTTGCGTTTGGCCCGCCGGCCTTATGGGATAACCGTGGAATTATACCCAAAGGCGGCAGAGGACGTTCTGAAGGGGGAAGTTCCGGGGTCGTCAGCCGGGGGAGAACAGCCGAAGTTTACCGCGTTCAGCAGCCTTTACGAGTCCCATGTTATTGTTAAATTTTCCCCCAAGGATGACACCGATATTGCAAAGAGATGGCGTGATATTTTGATAACCGAATATCATGCAGCGCAAATCATCAATGAGCATATATGTCCTGCTGTCCAGACCAGACTACTCGAATCAGAAGAACGCCTGTTCCTTGAAACACAAAGGTTTGACCGTTTGGGAGTGTCCGGTAGATACCCAATGATTTCATTGCAGGCAATTGATGAGGAATTTACCGGCCTCGGCCATAACTGGGCCCGCGTGATGGGTGCATTGAAAGATCAGGGGCTGACAAGTGATCAGGATGCTCATATTGCCGGGCAATTATTGTATTTCGGGCAGTTGATTCACAATACCGACATGCATTTGGGTAACCTCAGCTTTTCAATAGACAGGGAAATGTTTACGCTATTACCCTGTTATGATATGTGCTCCATGGGCTTTGCCCCAAAAAGTGTTGGTGAGGTCGGGCCATTTTTTTTTAATGCCTCAAAAATTCCTGTTCCAAAGCTCAATAAAAGCGACATAACCCGCTTACGGCGATTGGCATATGCCTTTTGGGAAAATGTTGTTGAAGATGACCACATCTCAATTGAATTCAGGGCCTTTTTGCGCAAAGGCAATCCAGTGGCTTCCCTTCTGGTAGATTTAGAATAAAACCCCCATGCCCTGGCAGGCACAACAAGGCTTAGGGGTCAGGTGTTGAATTGCAACATGTAAAAAAAAGTGGCCCTGATCCAACATCACGATGGCGTGACTGCAATTTCCCCGTACAAAGGCAGATGATCCGATACCATTCGGGTTTCATAATCCATGGGTACTTTGACATCTTTTACGGAGAAATGGCGGGAAATAAAAATATGATCGATCCGCCTGACCGGCAGCCAGGACGCAAAGGTGGGTCGTGGATACCGTCTGTTTTTATATACCTTCTGGATGTCGGCAAGGTGTCTGGAAATGGTTTTGTACACAACTGATCCCGGACCGGCATTAAAATCACCGCACAGGATCACCGGCACACTGGAAGCACGGTCATTGCAGACCCACCGGCTGCCGGCCAGGGCCGCAGCCTGCAGTTTTCGGTCTTTGGCCCGCAGGCCCAGGTGGGTGTTCAGCACCCGTACATAGCCCAGTGGGGTTTCAATATGTGCCATCATCACCCCGCGGTTTTCCACAGGCTTTGCTGCAAACGCCGCCGGCAGGGTTCCACAGTTCAGGTCATGGATGGGAAATCGGCTCAGGATGGCCAAACCGTATCTGCCGCTGGGACTTTCCTTGAGGGTAAAAAAATCGAACGACATGTCCAGGTGATCCGCGATATAGGCAGCCTGGTTGATATAACCGGAGCGCCGGTGACCGACATCCACTTCCTGGAGTGCAATAATATCCGCATGGAACCCTGCAATTTTTTTTGCGGTTCTGGCCGGATTGTACCTGCGGTCCATATTCCGGCAGGAATGAATATTATAGCTGAGAATTTTCACGGTGTTCATGGGATGTTTGTCCCTTGCGTGCGATAGTCTTGTATCAGGTGCCTGAGATCACAAGCACGCAGATACGCTTTTTTTGTGTTCAGGCATCCGGGAAGTATGACCACGCCGCGCGTTTCTTCTCTGCCGGGTCCCCCGTGGGCACCGCTTTCAACATTGAATGACAGGGGCGTGTCCGTGGGATCCCATCCGGAAATGACAATGTCCCCGGCATCAGGATGGCGACAGACCCGTACCAGATCTTCGGCCGTCTGGGCGGCAAATGGATGATCTTTTCCCAGGACCATCAGAAACTCCTGCTCCAGATCAAAGGTCCCCTGTGCGGTAATGGCAACAATGGAATGGTCCTCCCTGTACAGCACCAGCGGGATATGAACCGAGCGGGAAAGCGTTTGGGCAAATTTGCGGATAAAATCCCCGGTCGGAGTGCCCGGCAGATACACATGGCCCAGCGGCCCCATAGTGGTGATCTCGATTTTATCCAGGGATACCGGGCCGGTCTTTTTTTGCAGGTTTTCAGAAAACGGCCGGTTCATTACATATGCC
>JAIVHE010000450.1 GCA_020201255.1 Desulfobacteraceae bacterium | reverse complement strand
CCGGAGCCGGCAACAGCTGACCAAGGAGGCACACACCAAAGATATGGATACTTATACCGAATTCTCAACTGATAAACAGGGTGAACCGTTCGTAACAGTGGCGGGAAGATAGTTTTATGCCGGCCATTTTCACCTTTTTTGTCATGCTTCTCTTCTGGACGGCATTGTCCGGAAAATTTGATCTGTTTCACCTGGGCATGGGGGTGTTTTCCAGCGGTCTGGTGGCTTGGTTGTCCCATGACCTGCTGTTTGAAGGCCACACCAAGAAACTGGGTGCTACCTTCAAAGAAATCGTCTTTTTTCTCCGATACCTGTTGTGGCTTTTCGGACAGATTGTGCTGGCCAATTTCCACATCGCCGGTCTGGCCTTGTCATTGCACCCAAAAAAACACCTGGATCCCCATATCATCAAATTCAAACCTTCCCTGAAAACTGATTTCGCCCGGTTCGTTCTGGCCAACTCCATCACCCTGACCCCGGGTACGGTAAGTGTCCGAATCGAAAACGATATCTTTTATGTCCATGCCATCGACCGGCGATCCTCCGCCGATCTGTCCGGCCCGGGACCCGGTAAGATGGAGCGCTGGGTGGCCTGGGTGTTTGAAGGCGGGTCCTGATGAACCTGGAACAGTTCTTTATTGCCATGGCAGTGGCCATTCTGTTTTTGATGCTGTGCAACCTGTACCGGGTGGTGGCCGGCCCCACGGTCATTGACCGGATGCTCGGAATGAACGTCATCGGAACCAAGACCACGGTCCTGATCGTGCTCATCGGGGTTATCGACGGCCGGGTGGACCTGTTCATCGACATCACCCTGGCCTATGCCCTGCTCAATTTCATCACCACCCTTGCCGCGGCCCGGTTTTACCAGCGTCTTGCCCAGCCAATCCCGCCTGAACCCAGAGAATCTCTGGTGGCCCCGTCTGCCGGCCCTGACGTGGAAGAGGCGGATGTCACTGCGGCGGCAACGGATCCGAGCCGAAAGGAAACCCCATGATATTGGATATTCTGGTCATTATTGCCATGCTTTCCGGCCTGTTGTTTTTTGTGGCCACCACCGTAGGCATCATCCGGTTCCCTGATTTCTACTCCCGGGTCCATGCCGCCGGCAAAGGGGATACCTTTTCCACCACCATGTTTCTGGGGGGAACCATTCTGTACCTGTTGCGGGATTTCAGCGGGAGTACCCTGCTGACCGCCGGCAAGCTGCTGCTCATTGTTTTTTACATCTTCATCGCCAGCCCCACCGCCACCCACGCCATTATCGATGCCGGATACGAATTCCGGGTGCCATACTGGACCCGGTCGTCAAGGCATAAAGGCACGGAAGGGGACGTGGAAAATGAAGAAAATATGGATAACGGGTTCTACCCGGAAGATTTGAAGGGATAAAAAAAATGACCTGGGATGCCAGCCTGCTGTGGCAGTTCGATATTCTGGTGCTGCTGATGATGGTGATCTGCGCCGTCACGGCCCTGGCCCTGGAAGGACTGCTCAGCAGCGCCATTGTGACCGGGGTATACAGTTTCCTGATCTGCCTGATGTGGACCCACATGATGGCCGTGGATGTGGCATTCACCGAGGCAGCCGTAGGGGCGGCCATCAGCACGGTTATTCTTCTGGGCACGGCCCAGTATATCAGCCGGTGGATCAAGAAAGACCGGCCCAAAGAGCAGGGAATCAAACAGCTCACCATTATCATTGGGGTGATTTGCGCCGTGATGATGCTCAATGCAACCCGGGATCTGCCGGACTGGGCTGACCCGGCCTCTCCGGCCAGCACCCATCTGTCTTCCGGATATATCGAACAGGCATATCATGAAACCGCCACCCCCAATGTGGTGACCGCCGTACTGGCGGATTACCGGGGGTATGACACCATGTTCGAGGCCGTGGTGGTGTTTGCCGCGGCCCTGGTGGTCATGGTGTTACTGCGCCATACCTCCCACAAGCACCGCAAGGTGCTGCATCTGCGGCCCAAACGGGAGGGCCGGGACACGGTGCTGCGGGGCGCTGCCCAGTCCATCATTCCGGTGATGCAAATTTTTGCCCTGTATGTGCTGTTCCATGGCCATTACAGCCCGGGCGGGGGATTTCAGGGCGGGGTGATTTTCGGTGCCAGCTTTATCCTGCTGGCGTTGTGCTACAACCTGAAGTTCTCCATGAACCGGTTTCGGGAACATGCAGTGCTGTGGTGCTGTGCCGGCGGGGTCCTGCTGTATGCCGGCATCGGTGCCGCCTGCTTAGGCCTGGGGTGGAATTTTCTGGGATATGCAGCCCTGGCGGATCTTCTCGGGGTATCCGGGAAAATGGCCCGGTCCCATGGGATCCTGGCCGTGGAAGTGGGGGTGGGCATCACCGTGATGGCGGTGATGGTGTCCCTGTATTATGATCTCGCCTCGGGCGGTGATCTGGAAGACGGGTTGTGATTCCATGGATGATCTGTTTTATTTCATTATCTCCAAATACAACTACTGGGCCGCCATCATACTGCTCTTTATCGGGCTGTACGGCATGATCGTCCGCAACAACCTGATGAAAAAGATCATCGGCATGGTGATCTTTCAGACCGCGATTTTGTTGTTTTTTGTCTCCATCGGGGTCAAGCGGGGGGCCACGGTTCCGATTCTGAAGTTTTCACCGGACAAGCAGCCATTGCTGGATGCTGCCGCCTATGCCAATCCCCTTCCCCATGTGCTGATTCTCACGGCCATTGTGGTGGGAGTGGCCGTTCTGGGGGTGGCCCTGGCACTGCTGCAGAAGATTCAGCGGGTCCACGGCACCATCGAGGAGGATGAGATCCTGGAGGATATGCGAAAATGATGGACCATGCCCCCATCCTCATGATTGTGCTGCCGGTGTTCGCCTCCCTGGCGCTGACCCTGATCGGGCCGCTGGGGCATCGGGCCGCTTACGGCCTGCTGATCCTCTCCATCGCCGGTTCCCTGGCAGCGGCAACGGCCACCCTGGTGCAGGTGGTCCAGGCAGGCCGGGCAGTTCAGTACCGCATGGGAGACTGGATGCCGCCCATGGGCATCGAGCTGGTGATCGACCACCTGAGTGCCGGGGTCCTGGTGATGATCAGCGGGTGCGCCCTGCTCACCGCCATCTATTCCATGCACACGGCAAGGCAGGACAACCCGGA
>JAIVHE010000449.1 GCA_020201255.1 Desulfobacteraceae bacterium | reverse complement strand
GTTCATGTCCGGATATACATCCAATGTGATTGCTCATCATGGGGTGCTGGATGACGGAGTTGCCTTTATCCAGAAGCCTTTTTCAATGGCGGACATGACGGCGAAGGTTCGGGAGGTTTTGGATACGGCCTCGCATAAAGTTCAACGATAATCCGATACCGGAAATTTAACGAGTGGATTTGATAAAGCATACCGAAAAGATTCCAAAAGATGGTATAGGTGATGAAGCGAAGATGATGGATACGAGGATGTATGATAAGGATACATTTGGAGTATATTAAATGCTGAAAAACAAAATGCGAAATTGGGCAGACGGAAATTGACAATAAGATGCCGGGGTTTTAACTGGATTCCAGAACAATGGCAGATTCTTTATTATGCGTGCTTTAGTTGCGAATACCGAAAAACATAAAAAGGAGGCCCCCCCATGAGTATCAAGAAACTATATTTAAATACCAGACCGATTTGCAAGGTCACCTTCCGATTATCAAAGGAAGAGGCCAATGATGCGAAACGGGTTTTTCTTGTCGGTGAATTCAATAAATGGGATGAGGTTGGAACTTCCATGAAAGCATTGAAAAATGGATACTTCACCGTCACTCTCGATCTTGAAACAGGACGGGACTACCGGTTCAGGTATTTTTTTGATCATCTTTACTGGGGAAATGACCCTGAAGCCGACCGTTACGAGTACTGTTCTTTTGGAAACTGTGACAACAGCATTTTGAGTCTTTAACTTTTCAAACCAATGAAAAATTCATACAAATAACAAAACGGGCAACAGTGTTGAATGACATGCTGGGACGTTTCAAAATCCAAGATGTTTGTGGATACAGCCTCGGATAGAAGTTTGGGCCAATAATTATCCCGGAAAGGAGGAAACCATGTCACAAGATCCCTCATATCATGAGTTGGAAAACACGGTTCAGCGATTGCACCATGAGATTCATCGCCTTCAGACCCAAAAGGCAGAGGTTGAGGCGGCCCTTCTGGAGAACAGGGACCGCTATGAGAGGATGCTGGCGTTGGTGCCGGACATGATTTCAATTCATGATCCCGCCATGAACATTCTGTACAGCAACTGGCAGGGGTTCGCAGCCGTGGCAAAAGAAAAACAGAAGCTTCAGACCAAATGCTACAAAACCTATCGCAATATTGATGATATCTGCCCGGACTGCCAGGCGAAAACGGTGCTGGAAACCCGTCAGCTTTTTCACAAAGAGGTCCAGCTCCCTGATGGGGCATGGATAGATCTCAGGGTAATTCCGATTGTGGACAATGACGGCCATGTAGAAATGTTCATGGAGTGGGCCCGGGATATCACTGAACGCAAACGATCTGAAATAGATCTTCAGTCCCAGAAAAAACTGCTGGAAGGAGTGCTTGATTCCATCAAAGATATCATTGGGGTTCAGCTTCCCGATCATACCATAGTACAATATAATCGTGCCGGGTATGACCTTCTCGGCCTGACCGAAGATCAGGTCCAAGGAAAAAAATGTTATGAACTGCTGGGCAGAGCAACGCCCTGTGATATCTGCGCCACGTCCGGATCTTTGATCAGCGGGACCCTGAAAAGGATCGAAAAATTTATTCCCGAACTGGGCCGGCATTTTTTATGTACCAGCAATCCTGTTCTGGATGAAAATGGAAACATCAAACTGATCATCGAGCAATTGTCTGATGTCACTGAAAAGAAAAAAATTGATGAAATGCTTCACCAGGCCCAGAAAATGGAGTCCATCGGCTCTTTGGCCGGGGGCATAGCTCATGATTTTAACAACCTTTTGTTTCCCATTGTGGGATTGTCTGAAATGATGCTGGCCGATTTTCCCCCTGACAGCCCGGAACATCATAATCTTCATGAAATCTTTCTGGCGGGCAAAAGAGGCAGAGAACTGGTCCAGCAGATCCTGTCTTTCAGCCGGCAATCCGATTATCAGCTCATACCGGTTCATATCCAGAAAATTCTCAAAGAGGTCTTAAAACTCTGCCGCTCCACCATTCCGGCAGATATCATAATTACTCGGAACATCCAAACCAAGTGCGGCCCGGTCATGGCTGACCCCACCCAGATCCACCAGATCGCCATGAACCTTATCACTAATGCTTTTCATGCAGTGGAACCTGCCGGGGGGACCATAACCGTTCAACTCAAAGAGACCGATTTCATTCACCAAGATGATCCGTCTGTTCACCTGGCATCCGGACTGTATGCAGTTCTGAAGGTAACCGATACCGGCACCGGCATCGACCCTGCTGTCATGAACAAGATCTTTGACCCATATTTCACAACCAAGGAAGAAGGAAAGGGCACCGGCCTTGGGCTGGCAACCGTATACGGTATAGTAAAAGCCCATGGCGGAGACATCAAGGTTAATAGTGAAGTAGGCTCAGGATCTTCCTTTCATGTCTATCTGCCGGTGTTGGAAAAAACAACGGCTGTTGTTCCTGAAAATCAGCAGCAAGCACTTCCCAAAGGCGCGGAACATATCCTGCTGGTGGATGATGAAGCACCGATTGTTCACCTGGAAAAGCAGATGCTTGAAAGACTGGGATATCACATCACTTGCTTTGCCGGCAGTGTGGATGCCCTGACAGCATTCAGGGCCGATCCCACTCGTTTTGACCTGGTCATAACCGACATGAACATGCCCCATTTAACCGGAATGCAGCTATCCAAAGAACTGATTGCCGTCAGGCCGGATATACCCATCATCATCTGCACCGGATTCAGTGAAAGAATCGACAACAGGAAAGCTGAAGCTATTGGAATAAGGGGACTACTGATGAAACCGATGGGGATGAAGGATCTCGCCCAAAAAATCCGTGAGGTGATGGATAGTAAAAATCCTTCTGACTCAAGGAGTTAAAAATGAATGAACAAAAGAATGAAGAAGCACTGATACCGGATTCACTGATGGGCAAATGGCAGCATATTGTTGATTTGTTGGCAGATGTGCTGACTGTTCCTTCCGCAATTATCACCAGAGTTTATCCGCCGGAAATTGAAGTCATCTGTTCCGCCCGACATCCAAACAACCCCTATAAATCAGGGGATAGAGCATTGATGGCAAAACACTATTGCGAAGCTGTCGTTTCTAACAACCAGAAATTACAGGTAACTTACGCGCCAAAAGACCCGGCCTGGCAT
>JAIVHE010000145.1 GCA_020201255.1 Desulfobacteraceae bacterium | reverse complement strand
AACTTTGGGCTATCTTTATCCGGACAGGCCCGTATTTGGTTTCAAGTGTTTCTATTTTTCTGTGCGCCTTTAACCGATTTTCAACCCGCCATCTCAATCCGATGGTGGTGGTTTCTCGTAAAAGAAAATTTGAAAAGAGTTTGACTTTATCCAGGGAACATACAATTGTCAGCAATGTGCCGGGCCGGTTTTTCTTCATTTGAACGCAGGTGAGAAAAACATCCATTGCCCCCATGGTAAGTATTTTTTGAATCAGGTAATCATATATCTGCGGATTCATATCATCGATATTTGTTTCCAGTACAGCAGCCTGTTCGGTTTTATATGCATCTGTTTCGTCTTCGGTGTCTCCGATGACAACCCTGAGCAGGTTGGGAATTGCAGGCTCTAAAGTACCGGCACCATACCCGATGGATGTAATGACCATGGGCGGCATGGCACCGAATTCTGAGGAAAGGGTTGTAAGGATGGCAGCACCGGTGGGCGTCAGAAGCTCGCCGACAACCCCGGTTGAATAAACCGGTCTGCCTTTGATAAGTTCAGCCGTAGCCGGTGCCGGTACTGGTAATATTCCGTGGGCACATTCAACCGTCCCGCTTCCGACGTGGAGAGGAGAACAGGCTATTTTTTCAATGCCCAGGGCATGAAAACCGATAACCGCTCCAACCACATCGATGATGGCATCCATTGCCCCGACCTCATGAAAATGGACATGTTCCACTTCACTTTGGTGTACTCTTGCCTCGGCTTCTGCCAGACGCTGAAATATCGCTTTGCTTTTTTCTTTGACCGGCCCGGACAGTTCGCTGTTATTGATAATCTCCCTTATGTGAGAAAGGTGGCGATGGTGGTCATGGTGGTCATGATCTATGGTGATCAACGCCTGGCTGCCACTGATGCCTTTTTTTACGACCTTTTCAACACCAATATCATAATGGGAAAGATCCAGTTTTTTTATCTGGTCTCTGAGATGTTCAAGTGAAAGGCCGGCATCCAGAAGTGAACCCAGTATCATATCTCCGCTTGCACCGGAAAAACAGTCAAAATATGCAATTTTCATTATTCACCTATTCATTTAATAATCATACACCAGGGTAAGAGGCGTTGGTTGTCGAAAATTTTTTCAGGCTGCCCCTGTCGCATAATGTAAATCATCAGCATCATGTTTTTCATCCGAAAGGGTTTTTACTGCAAGCTTGTTGATAAGGCCGGCCTGAAATCCTGCACCGAAACCATTGTCTATGTTAACTACGGAGACGCCTGAAGCGCAACTGTTGAGCATACAGAGCAGCGCAGCCACTCCGCCGAAGCTGGCCCCGTATCCGATGCTGGTGGGTACGCCGATAACCGGACATGATACCAGCCCGCCCACGACACTTGTCAGAGCACCTTCCATGCCGGCAACCACTACGGCTACATTTGCCTGATAAAGGTCCTCTCTGACGTTAAGAATCCGGTGCATGCCGGCAACCCCTGCATCGTAAATCCTGGCCACCTGGTTGCCAAGTATTTCTGCCGTTATGGCAGCCTCTTCCGCCACCGGGATATCTGATGTTCCTGCGGTTACAACAGCAATATTCCCTTTTTTTTCAACCGGCCTGGGCTTTATAACCACAATCCGGGCCATTTCGTGATATTCACTATCATCAATTATATCCTTTATTCCCCTGGCCATCTCCGGAGTTGCACGGGTTGCCAGAATATTGGAATGATGCCGTGCCATGTTTTTTACAATGCCCTGGGTCTGTTCAATTGTTTTGCCCGTGCAAAAAATCACTTCAGATACGCCGGTACGAAGACACCGATGGTTATCAATCCTTGCAAAACCAAGATTTTCAACGGGAAGTTTTTTTAACCTCTCCAGGGCTGCATCAGTAGTCATCTGTCCGCCTTGTACCTGCTCCAAAAGGCGCAATAAATGTTTTGTATCCATAACGTTACTCTCCTTGGTTTTTTGGGGAATTGATGACCCGGTTCATGCTTCCAGTAGAATACCCTTCCAGGTCAAGGGCTATGAATTTAAATCCCAATGATTTAAATTTGATGACGATTTGCTCACGCACATGGGTTTCCATAAATTTGTGGATATTTTCAATTTCTACCTCAATCCGTGCGGTATCTCCTTCATGACGCACCCTTACCTGCCGGGACAGATCCCTCGTCCTGATAAATGTTTCAGCCGCATCCACCTGTTTGAGTTTCCGGGCGGTTATGGGCTGATGATAAGGAATTCTGGAAGCCAGACAGGCGCAGGACGGCTTGTTCCAGCTGGACAGATGCAATTCTTTTGATATGAATCTTATCTGGGCCTTTGTCAGTCCGGCTTCCCTGAGCGGGCTTCTTACGCCCAGTTCCCTGGCGGCAATGCTTCCCGGCCGGTAATCTGTTTTGTCATCCTCGTTCTCACCGTCCGCCACCCAGGGAATCCGTTTTTTCCGGGCCATCCTGACCAGTTCGCCGAACCTGAGTTTTTTACAGATATAACATTTGTCCTTTGGATTTTTGATAAAATCCGGGTCTTTGAGTTCTTCACTGGTAATCCATAAATGCGGAACATCAAATGCCCGGGCAAAAGTTTGGGCATCCGCCTTTTCATGCTCCGGCACAGTTTCAGACAGGGCCGTCACGGCCAGCACCTTTTCTTTGAGTACATTTTTTGCCACCTTCAGCAGTAAGGTACTGTCAGTGCCGCCGGAAAAGGCAACCAATACCTCTTTCATATCCATCAGGATATCCTGAAGATGCTCATATTTAGGCGTAATTTCTTTCCAGTCCGAATGGATCACCGCCTAAGTGGGTATTGAGCCAGTCTGAAAATCCAAGCATTTCCTCTTTTGAAACATTCAATTGTGACCAGGAATCCTTTCCTCTGCCGGATGGCCTGAACCGTGATATCCGGCATTTAGATCCATATGCTTTCGCAAGATCAACCATTTTATCAAGTTCAGGAAGACTGCGTTTTGTCAGGACTGTGTTGATACTGATCTCGATGTTTCTCTCCTTGAGACATTCCAGAGCCGCGATGACCTTGTCAAAACTTCCCTTTCCCCGGATGGGATCGTTGGATTCAGGTGTAGCGCCGTCCAGACTTACCTGTATATAGACAAGGTGGTTGTCCAGTCTTTTTGCAATGTGTCTGTCGATCAAGGTGCCGTTCGTGCTGATACAGGTAACCATGCCTTTTTTGTGGGCATAATCCATAAGGTCAAGAAAATCGGGTCTCATGAACGGTTCACCGCCGCCTATGTTTAATTGAAACACCTTCATGGCTGCCAGCGCATCTATCACGCCGAAGCTCTCTTTGGTTGTCAATTCCCCTTTTCTTTTCAAGCCTGAATCAGAAAGACAGTGAATGCAGGAAAGATTACAATTGTAAGTGACTTCCCAGGTTACATTTACGGGCGCACAAAGCCCTGTTTCAACATATTGATTGGCCATGTATAAGTCCTTTTCTTTCAAGCATTTCCAGAACCAGTATTATTTGATCCGCAATCGGGTTTCCGGGTCGTGTTGATGAACAGGGCAGCGCATCCGTCAATTCTTTTATGCTGACCCCTCCATCAAAAAATGAATCCGGCAACAAATCTTTTGACGGAACAAAATAGAGCCTGGGCCCCCTGTAGTCATAAAACAAAAGCCCGAATATTTCCTTACGGACCTGAACCCCTTTTGAAAGTGTATATACCCTTTTTGAACTCATCAGCCTTTCCTGTCTGGTCATCATACTGTTTCAAACTTTCACGGTTTCAACGCTTCGGGTCGCAATTTTGCCGGGACGAATAGACGTTTCGGCAAAATCGACCCCAACTAATAAATTCCGCAGATTCCGTCAACCGCCAGTTCTTCTATAACAATTTCTTCCAGAACAGGCGGGACATCAACCTGACAATCCGCATTCATCTCTTCTTCGCGGTCCTTTGGCGCTTCAATTTTTTTTTCGTTGGTCTGCATAATAATTTCTTCTTTCATTTGTATTATTGATAATTGCTTACCGGCGGATCACGCGGCCTGGCAGGTCCAGCCCTGATCAACGGTAATCATGTTCCCGGTAATATTTTGAGAATCTTCAATGCACAGCCAGAGGACGGCCCTGCCGATATCTTCGGGGGTAACCTCCCTTTCTTTCATCAAATGACCGGCAAAGAACTGTTCTTTTGCCTCCTCTCCTTCCATTCCGAAATATTCGGCAATGCCTTTCATCATGTCTGTCCATACCGTACCCGGACAGACAACATTGGCATTGATATTGTGGTCAGCCACTTCCATGGCTATGGACTTGTTTAAACCGATGATACCATGTTTGGCTGCACAATAGTGGCCGCCCATGCCAAAGCCCCGCTGCCCACCTACCGAAGAAATACTGACAATCTTGCCGCTGTGCTGTTCGATCATGTGGGGGAGAACATATCGGCAGCTCAGGAACATGCCTTTCAGGTGCGTGTCCAGAACCTCATCCCAGGTCTCCTCGCTCATTTCAGCAATGGCAACCATGGAAGAGTTTCCGGCATTATTCACCAGGATGTCTATCTTGCCAAAGGTGTCCATGGTCTGTTTTACCATTGCTTCAACATCTGCTGCCCTGCGGACGTCGCATTTTATACCCAGGGCTTTTCGCCCCATCGCCTCAATCTCTTTTACAGCACCGGCCATTATTTCAGGCGTAGAAAGATTGTAGGGAAGGGTATTCATGTTTTCACAAATGTCGGCAATAACAATATCAGCGCCTTCCCGGGCCATGCATTTGGCAGTAGCCAGGCCATTGCCTCTTGCACCACCCGTAATGACAGCCACTTTACCTTCAAGTTTCATTTTCATTTTTCCTTTTCATAATTTATAACCAAGCTGTGCAGTAAGGATTTATCTGTGTTGCACCTGATAAACGAACCGCTTCAGCACATATCACTGAGACATCAAATGGATCACACAGCCTGAACCAACTCCTGCAGATCAAATTTTTCACCGATCTGGTGAAGGCTTGCATTGATTTCATGCAGATCATCTTTCAGGGAATCAAATCCGTATTCACGTATCTGATAGTCCAGTTGGCCCTCCAGGCTGTAAACCAGGTGAAGGATGTTCAACAGACTGACATAATCCGGGCGGGTAACAAGCAAGTTGAAATATTTGCCCATTAGATCACCCGGGCACAGCTCCTGCAATCCCCATTTCAGGGTTTCCTCATCCACTTTCTGGAGCATCACTCCTCGAAGGAGTATACTGGCCTGTAAGCCCATCCGTGTAATATCTTTGATCATTTCCTGGTCTGTCTGACGATGGTCCATTCGACACTCCTTATGTCATGCGAACTTTCATTGTTTTTACATGATGAATGACTTTTTCAAGGTCATCGCAGACAGGGTCGCACATGGTTTTTGCCTGATCAGCGTCTTGGCAGGCAAGCAGTTTGCTTTTCAGTTCCACCATGTCTGCAGCCATTTTCTGCATATCTTCGGTTCCCTTCTGGGTCTTGAAATAGAGCTTTGTAACAATCGGCTCAAGATCTCCGGCAAGAGCCAGAAGATTATCCTTTAGCGCCGGCAGTTCTGTCTGTTCCGCGATTTCCCGAAATGTTCCACAAATCTCTCTCGCATAATTTGTACCTACTTTCTGATCGTTCACTGTTTTTCTCCTTTACGTTATATATTGGGGGTTAATCCATTCTATTTCTATGAGATCACCTTGTCGTGCTCCCCTGAATGTGGGTGATGGTGGCCGCAACCGACGGAATTATCACTGCACGGATCAGGGTGGCTATGACCACAGGATGACTTTTTTTTATGATAATGATGAGGATCGTTACACTCGGATGAGTGGTGATGCTGTCCGGATCCGGGACATGCCTTGCTTTCAGCCTCTTCCGGCGGGGCTTCCGGTACTTCTTTTGTCGGCAGTTTACCGCTTATGATTTCGGCAATCCTGGTAAATGCCCTTGCAGTGATGCTGTC
>JAIVHE010000448.1 GCA_020201255.1 Desulfobacteraceae bacterium | reverse complement strand
AAGGCAATGCCGTTGACCGCGGATATCACGGGCATTTTCAGGTTCTGAATGGATGTCAACAAATTTCTGATGGTGAGGATGAACTGTTGTACCTTTTCCGGGGGCAGGGTGGCACGCTCCTTGAGATCCGCCCCGGCGCAAAAGGCTTTTTCCCCGGCACCGGTGATGATGACGCACCGGATATCATCGGCAAACTGCAGTCTGTCAATTTCATCTCTGAGGGCATATAAAAGGTCGAAATTCAGGCAGTTCATCACCGCCGGCCGGTTGAGTGTGAAAATGGCGGCCTGGTTTTCTTCCTGTTTGATGAGCAGGTCTTGTGTGATCATGACAAAAAGTCCTTTGCTTTCGGCCTAGCAGCCGATATACCGTGAAATAACGAGCCGCTGCACCTCGGAGGTGCCTTCCCCGATTTCCAGCAGTTTCTGGTCTCTAAAGAACCGCTCCACATTATATTCCTTCATCAGGCCGTATCCGCCGTGGATCTGGACTGCATGGTTCACCACCCGGTTCATGACTTCGGAACAATACAGCTTGCCCATGGCAGCTTCTTTTTCAAAAGGCCTGTGATGGGATTTCAGCCAGCAGGCCTTGTACAGTAAATTTCTGGCGCATTCGATCTCCATGGCACAGTCTGCGAGCTTAAAGGCAATTGCCTGGAATTTGGAAATGGGCTGGCCGAACTGTTCTCTTTCTTTCGCATATTTGAGGGCCAGGTCATAGGCCCCCTGGGCACCGCCTAGTCCCATTGCCCCGATGGACAGCCGTCCCCCGTCCAGGGTGGACAGCATCTGGTGGAACCCGTCCCCTTTCTTGCCCAGGATGTTTTCTTTTGGCACCCGGACATCGTCAAAATACAGCTCTGCCGTGTTGGAGGCCCGCCACATCATTTTTTTGTGCATGGGTACAGCCTTGAACCCCGGGGTGCCGGATTCCACAAGAATACAGGAGTATTCCGGCTTGCCGCTGTCCCTTGTGCCGGTCACCGCCTGGACCGTCACCCCCATGGTCATGTCGCAGGCTGCGTTGGTGATGAAAATTTTTGATCCGTTGATCACCCATTCGTTCCCGTCCAGCACGGCCGTGGTTTTGCTGCCCCCGGCATCGGAACCGGCCGTGGGCTCTGTGAGGCCGAACCCCCACAACCCTTCTCCGGCACACAGTTTCGGCAGGTATTTTTGCTTCTGGTCTTCGGTGCCGAAATAATAGATGGGTCCGATACCCAGAGAATTGGCCGCTGCAATGGTGGCGGCCTGGGAGCCGTCAATGCGAGCGATTTCCTCCACGGCAATGATATAGGAAATATAATCCATTGCCTGGCCTTCATAGCTTTCTGAAACAAACATGCCGAAAAGACCGATTTCACCCATTTTGCGGGTCAGGTCTTCGGAAAACTCCTCGTTTTCGTCCAGATCCCCGGCTTGTGGGGCGATCTCTTTTTGGGCAAACTTTCTGACTTCCTTACGGATCATTTCCTGCTCTTTGGTAAGGTCAAAATCCACCCTGCGCCTCCTTGTCATTGTAGGTTATCGATTGGGTCTGTCCTGCTTGCAGATTCAACAATAAAAGCCCGACAAGATGAAAGAAAAAACTGATCGAGCGCTCAGTCTATTTATTTTGATACTATCTTTTGCTGAAATCACTTGTCAATATTTTTTTTACACCATGGAAAAAAACTTTTGATACAAAAGACAGTTACTTGAATTTGTCAATCTGGTCCCTGTGAATCAGCCACTGTTTGTCAGGATCCTGTATTCCTTTGAGGAATCCGGTGCGCAGAAAACTTTTGACCCTGGCAGGAGAAAGTCTGCACCGTTTTGAAAACTCGGCAATGGTGAACATTTGCTGGTGATCAGCAGCAAGATTTTCTGCAATGGTTTTCATGGAGGCTTCAATGGTATATTCTCCAGATGATGTGGCAAAGGGAACCATGATAACCGGGGTGTCTTTCATATATACAGGTATGTCCGGCAGGGTATGGCTGATCCGGGGCACAGCCACATCAAAAAAATAGCCTTGTTTGGATAATTGTGCCTTGGCACTGCCCGTGATCATATTGGTAAGTTCACCGGCCAGGTCATCTAATTCCGCTGTGGAAGCCGATGATGTCATATCGAATAACCCGGTTATGATTTTATCCAGAAAAGGCCGGGAAAAGCTGATGATAAAATATCCGTTGATACCATGGCCGTTCAATCCGATGATCACTTTTATGGCGCCATGACCGCCCGGCTGTTTCAGCGCTACAGGTTTGCCCGGGGTGGAAGCAATGCCGGCAAAGGTGTCAAATACATCTATGCAGGCATTTACAAATGGATTGATATAGGCAACATTCATGGGCATCCTTCAGCTACATGTGATCGAGAACAAATGGAAAAAGTATATTCCAGGCACCAGTTTTTTTCAAGCAGGATGACAAAAGACGGGATATTTTCCGCAATTGCGCAGGTTCTCTTCGATCTTCCAAGAAACTCGCCAGAGTTTCTGTCAGGTTTGGTGCGGGCATCGGTCCGGCGGGTGCGCTTTCAATGGAGTGTCCCGGTTAGCATGCCGCCCCTGGAGGTGTCCTGTGCCCGGCCCGATATCCTGCAGGGGCCTGTTTTTATGCATATACTGCGGGGACGGGTCACCTGCACAGTAACTGGTGATATCCCGATATATCGTACCAGGCCCCCTCCGGCTATGACGGTCCGTTCACAGGACACCTCCAGGGGCTCTTGCCAAGCCTCGAACCCTATTTTCAGCAGGCCATTGATGAAATCATGAAATCATCCGAAGACCTTGTCAAACCCTTTGAAGAAATGCTGGAAAAGGCGGGTGTTTCCTATGAGGTCCGGATTCTGGAAGGAACCCCCGGAAGCCATATTTCTGATGTGGCCAGGATTGAAAAAGCGGATCTTATTGTCATGGGCTCCCGTGGTGTAAGCGATCTTGCAGGGCTGTTTTTGGGCAGCGTTGCCCACCAGGTTCTTCACAAGGCGGAATGCCCGATTTTTATAACAAAATAGCAATTGGGGTCAGGCCTGCGTTATTGTTGTTATTGGACCAAAAACTACAAATTTTATACATCGGCAATCAATAACGACAATAACGCAGGCCTGACCCCGTGTTTTTATTGCTTGTATCCGATCATGCGCAGAAATCCTTTGCGTTTTTCCACATCTGCATCGGTTTCAATGCCTTTGGATGAAAATCCGTCAACCACCCCTAAAATGCCCCGGCCCTGGTCTGTCTGGGCCACAATGACTTCTACGGGGTTGGCTGTGGCACAATGAATTCTTACCACCTCCGGCACATTCTGAATGGTGTTGAGGATGTTGATGGGAAACATGTCTTTCATGAAAATGATAAAAGAATGACCGGCGGACAAGGCATGGGCATTTTTTTTGGCCAGTTCCGTCAATGCTTCATCGGTGCCGCTGTGACGCACCAGGCATTCCATGGATGCCTCACAGAAGGCCACCCCGAATTTTGCATTGGGAACGGTGCACACAATGGCTTCATGGATATCTTCAACCGTTTTGATAAAATGGGCATGCCCGAGAATAAAATTGAGCTCATCCGGGTTTTCAATGGCAATTGTCTTCAGTTCCATGGTGTCCTCCTGGGGTCAGAAGTTAACTTTTTTACCTTAATTGGGATCAAGCCTGACCCCGGGAATTATTTTACCCCATGTGCACCATAAAAAAAAGGGTAAAAAGGTAACTTCTGACCCCGAATGTTTTTCTTGACAAGGGTTGGATTTCATGTAAGAAATAATTGATTGAGCGCTCGTTCACGTTCATAAAATACGTTGAAAGCTGAAATCCATTCCAAAGGAGTGCGCTGTGGCAAAGGGCAGGAAAAAAAAATCGCCGGTGTCTGATCCCGAGGTT
>JAIVHE010000144.1 GCA_020201255.1 Desulfobacteraceae bacterium | reverse complement strand
GTACTTGATGCATCCAGCCCGGAATGATGCCATCACCGAGCGGCAGGTGCTTTCCCTAATCCGCCTGCACCTCCATGCTTTTCATCACCTCTGCCTGGACACTGTCCCAGATGGTGCGCTTGAGTTCCATGTAGCGGGTCGACAGCTGCACATCTGCATTGCGCGGGTGGGGCAGATCATTAACGATTTCCTGGGCGATCCGGCCGGGCCGGGCCGTCATTACCATGATCCTGGAGGACAACAGCAGGGCCTCGTCAATGGAGTGGGTGATAAAGATAATGGTTTTGCGGTGCTTTTCATAGATGCGTACCAGTTGTTCCTGGAGCACCTGGCGGGTCATTGCATCCAGGGCTGCAAAGGGTTCATCCAGCAGCATGACCTTGGGATCGTTTGCCAGGCTCCGGGCAATGGAGACCCGCTGTTTCATGCCCCCTGACAGATGGTGGGGATAGCTTTTTTCAAACCCTTTGAGACTCACAATGTCAATGAACCGGTCTGCCCGCTCTTTTCGGTCTTTGCGGGGCATACGTTTCATTTTCATGCCGAATTCCACATTTTCCTGCACGGTTTTCCAGGGAAAAAGTGCATACTGCTGAAAAATCATGCCGCATTCCGGTGTGATGCCGGTTACCGGCTTTTCATCCAGAAGAATCTGGCCTTGGGTTGGCGCGTCAAATCCGGCCACCAGGTTGAGCAACGTGGTTTTGCCGCAGCCGGATGCCCCCACAATCACCAGAAATTCACCGTCTTTTACATTCAGAGACAGATCCTGGAGGGCAACGACTTCTTCTTTCTGCTTGCCATAAAAAATTTTGGAGACTTTCTGAATGGATATTTTAGCGTCCTTGTTTACCGGGTCCATGGCAGCAGTCTCCTTTCAAATTTGCGGAACACCACATCAATCACCATGACAGTAATGCTGATCATGACCATGCCCAGCAGCACGGTATCGGTCTGAAAATATTCCTTGCCGTTCATTATCATGAAACCAAGACCTTCTCTGGCCGCAACCAGTTCCGCGGAAATGATACAGGTCCAGGCAATACCCAGCATGACCTTTAATCCGGCAATGATCTGGGGCAATGACCCTGGCAGGATCACCTCTCTCATGACGTCCAGCTTGGAGGCACCCAGGTTTTTGGCGGCCCGAATTAACAGAGGATCGATGCTCTTGGTAGCCTCGATGATATACAATAACGACGGTGCGAATGATCCCATAAACACAATGGAGTATTTCTGGGTCTCGGTGATGCCCAGCCACAACAGTGACAGAGGAATCCAACTCATGGACGGCAGGGGCCGGAGCAACGAAATAAGCGGATCGAATACAGCCATGAAAAAACGGGATGACCCCAGAAAGATCCCGAACGGGATAGCCACCATACTGGAAAGTATAAATCCCACCATGACCCGGCGGGTGGAGGCCAGGGTGTGGGAGATCAGCTGACCGTTTTCAATCATTTTAACGGCCCGGGACAAAATCTGGGAAGGTGGCGGCAAAAAAAGCGGTTCAATAAATCCCAGGCGGCAGACCAGCTCCCAGACGGTGATAAATATCACCAGGGAAGCTATGCTGATGGCAAAAGATTTGGATCTGCTGTTGATTTCCATTTATCTGCTCCCTCATCGAGTGGTACGTGAAAAAAGGGCCCGGATACACACACAGGCCCTTTGTAAAAAAAATGATGGTTATGGCACCATGTCTTCTGCAATCCATTCTTTTACCGCAGGGGCATGGTCAATCTGATTGTGTTTGACCAAAAATTGGGCCAGCTGCTGCATACCGGCAACAAAATCACCAGGGTCAACCATCAGGGCCCGCTGTTCTTCACCTGTGATCCAGGTAATGTCCTTGAGCACTTCCATCTGATCTTCCATACTCAGGTTGGTGAGTTTCATCAGGACTTTGGCACATTCTTCCGGTTCGTTTATGAGCATGTCAACCGCTTCAAAATAGCCTTTTACAAAGGCTTTGCTGGTTTTGGGATATTTTTGGGCAAATTCTTTGCGCACCACCAGCAGGTCGGGTCCGGGGCCGAGTTTGTATTTCTTGTACAGGCTGAATTCTGTATCATCCACCAGCAGGTGGTGGCCGGGCATTTTGAGCAGTTTGTTGAAATGCGGGGTCCAGGCAGCACAGGCATCAATCTCGCCGGAATGCATGGCTGCGGGCATTTCATTTACTTTCAGGTTGAGCAGGGTAAGGTCTTTTTCCGGGTCCAGGCCGTTTTGCTCCAGTATATCCAGCACAAGGACATGGGCACTAGATGCAAAAGGGGCGGCAATACGTTTTCCTTTGAGATCCTGGATTGTTTTGATATTTTCCCTTGCGATGATCCCTTCCACCGTGGCATAGGAATCAGGGGTGCCGAACGCCATAAACCCTTTGCTGCCTGCAGCCATCAGGGCGATGCCGGAGATGCTCCCCGTGGATGCGATATCCAGATCTCCTGCTACCAGAGACCCCATCCGGCCGGATGAAGCATAAAAATTTTGAAACAACACGCCCAGACCATGTTTCTGGAAAAGGCCTTTTTCAATTCCCACCCATGCCGGATAATGCCCCAACCAGGAGGACCCCCCATAGATTACCGTCACCTTCTCAGGGGTTTCATCCGCATGTGCGCAGACAAGGCTGAATGCCAGCACGACAGCGGCCACTAAAGCCAGGGATTTTTTCATCAACCGTTTCATTTCATCTCCTCATTGATTTTTGGTGATACTGGTTTTGGATCTGTTTGACACTTGCCGCTCTCCCTGATATTCAGATCATGGGATGGGCAAGTGCGCCTTATGGTATTACTGTTATGGTTTTCACATTGATGGTTTTTACGCATTCGATCCGAATTGCACCGAATGCTTCCGGTATCCGGCACTTCACCATACCGCATTCCTATCACGCGGAAAACCTTTTTTTACCACGAGCAACCTTCCTCTGCCTGAACACGAAGTCCGGGGATACAGTGTGGATGTGCTCAAAATTTTAAAGTTCTGACACTGCTGTCCAAATGTTTCCGGACAGAAAAACAAGGAGGTACTATGCATTTTTTTTTGATTTTCGGAATGATTTTTTTTCTGTGTATTGGTAATGATACAACTTCTGCAAACCAATGGAAGATCGGAAATTTTTCAGACCTGACCCCCGGGACAAATCTGCCTGATCCCTGGGAACCCATGACGTTTAAAAATATTGACCGTCATACCAGCTATACCCTGATAAAAGACAATGACCAGACCATCATCAGGGCGCACAGCCAAAACAGCGCATCGGGGTTGATCCACCCGCTGCGGGTGAATCCCACAGAGTACCCGGTAATAAAATGGCACTGGAAAATCGATCATGTCCTGGAAAAAGGAAATGTTACAGCCAAACAGGGGGATGATTATGCTGCACGCATTTATGTGGCATTTGCCTTTGATCCGGACAGTGCCGGTTGGTGGGAGCGGGCACGGCACAAAAGTGCTTCCCTTTTTTCCGGCAAAGAGGTGCCCGGCACAGCCTTGAATTATATATGGGCCAACAAGGCTTCGATTGGAAAAATCGTACCCAACCCCTATGCTGAAGAGGCAATGATGGTTGTTTTACAAAGCGGAAACGAGGCCAGCGGGCGCTGGATTACAGAAGAACGAAATATTCCGGAAGACTACAGGCGGGCCTTTGGAAAGAATCCGCCTGACATCATCGGAATCGGGATCATGACCGATACCGATGATACGGGCGGAGAAACAACAGGATTTTACGGCGATATTACACTATTGCCCCTGCCTGATTAGTGCCTTACTCCTCAGTCCCTGTCAAAAAAACTAGAAAATGAGGAGGGACACCCGGGTTGCGGGTTTTCTGCGTTATTACCATTTTTCTGCAAGGTTACACCGCTGCATGCAGCCCCAGGTACCAGGTGGCGATACCAAAATAGATCACAACTCCGCCGATATCGGCCACAGATGTTACCAATGGCGCGCTGGCAGTGGCCGGGTCCAGTTTTAACCGGGTGAGCACAAATGGCAGGGACATGCCCAGAAGGCTGCCGAACAATACCACACACACCATTGCCAGGGCCACGATCACCCCTACATCAACGCCTCCCCGGAAGATGCCGATAAACGACACAGCAACCCCCATGCACACACCGATGCACAGGGCGATGCCCACTTCTTTTCCCAACAGTCGAAACCAATCTTTCATCATGACATCCCCGATGGCCAGGGCACGCACCATCAGGGTGGCGGACTGGGCACCGGCATTACCGCCGCTGCCGATGAGCAGGGGCAAAAAAAACACCAGGGCCACGGTGGCCTGGATGGTATCTTCGTAATAGGCAATGCCGGCCCCGGAAAAAATGTTCATGAATACGAGGACCAGAAGCCAGGGCAGCCGTTTCTGGATCAAAAGCCAGGGACTGGCATCCCGCAGCCCGATGTCCACCAGGTCATCGGGACCCGATCCTGAGCTGATGGATCCCATGCGGTGAAAGTCTTCGGTGGCTTCTTCTTCAATAACATCATGGACATCATCAAAGGTAATAATACCCACAAGAGAGTCGTTGCCGTTGACGACCGGCATGGCCAGAAGATCGTATTTTGCCATCTGCCGGGCCACCTCTTCCTGGTCATCATGGACCCTGGCAAAGATGGGATCACGGCGCATGATCTTTTCAATTTTCGTTGTGGGCCGGGCCAGGATCAGTTCCCGCAGCGACACCAGGCCCAGCAGCCGCCGCCGGGAATCGATCACATAGGAGTAATAAATGGTTTCCTTGTTCGGCGCTTCCAGACGGAGCTTGTCAATGGCCTGCAGGGCGGTGAGACCCGGTGACAGGGTGGCGTATTCACTGGTCATCAGGGCACCGGCGGTGTCCTCTTCATACGAAGAAAGCCTGCGGATATCTTCCCGCTCGGTTGTAGCCAGCAGGCGTAAAAGGATTCCGCTGCTTTCTTCGGGCATGGATTGCAGCAGATCCACCCGGTCATCAGAGGACATCCGGGTGATGGCCAGGACCAGCACATCATTGGACAATTCTTTGGCGATCTCCCGCTGATCCTCGTAATCCATGTGGGTGAGAACATTGGCGCAGCAATCCGGTGACATGCGGGAAAAAATATCCACCAGCTGATCCATCTCCAGGTCGGACAACTGGGCCGCCAAGTCGGCCGGGTGCTCGGATTCGCACAGATGTGCCAGCACCTTGTCATCAATATATTCAGATGAATCGCCCTGTCCGGGCACAAAGAGGTTATCCGGTAATTTGAGGGAATCGTTCACGGCCCTGCCTCCTTTTAAATGGACCGCCATAAGGACAGGCGAACCAGAGGTCATGGCCCTGGGATGGGCAATCAGCAGAGACTGATTTTACAGCAGTCTGCCATGGCGCCTGTGCGTGTCATCAGCAGCGGGGTATCATGAAAATGTGTTG
>JAIVHE010000447.1 GCA_020201255.1 Desulfobacteraceae bacterium | reverse complement strand
ACCCATGAGCGTTGCCCAGTGGCAAACCCGGCTGACCGACACCCTGCCCGATGAGTTGAAAGGCAGTTTGCCGAGTATCGAAGAGATCGAGGCGGAACTTGGCGGAGAGGATGAGGAATGAAATGGCAAGAAATGCAACTGGGATCATTCCTGACCCTCAAAAGAGGATATGATTTGCCATCATCAAAGCGGAGTGAAGGTATGATACCTGTAATATCATCATCAGGTATCACAGGATGTCATAGTGTGGCAAAAGTAGAGGGACCAGGGGTGGTGACAGGACGATACGGCACACTTGGTGAGGTCTTCTTTGTTCAAGACGATTTCTGGCCTTTGAATACAGCGCTTTATGTCCAGGATTTTAAAGGGAATGATCCTCGTTTTTCGGCATATTTTCTTAAAAGTATTCTCGCTGGAACATTGAGTGATAAAGCTGCGGTCCCAGGGATAAATCGTAACGATCTGCATGCTCGAAAAATTGTGGTATCAACAGATATTGGTCATCAGAAGACTATAGCGGCCATAATTTCCGCTTATGACGATTTGATCGAAAACAACCGGCGGCGGATTCAGTTGCTGGAGGAATCGGCCCGGCTGCTTTTCAGGGAATGGTTTGTTTATTTGCGCTTCCCTGGCCATGAGCATGTCCGGATGATTAATGGGGTGCCAGATGAGTGGGAAAAAGTGCCTTTAGGAGATATTGCTCCTTTCAAATACGGCAAAGCATTAAAAAAGGATGATCGATTGCCTGGGCCAGTTCCTGTTTTCGGATCGAGCGGAATTGTGGGATATCATGAAAAAGCTTTGGTTTCGGGGCCGACGATCATTGTCGGCCGCAAAGGCAACGTTGGCAGCATCTATTGGTCTTTTGAAGATTGTCATCCAATTGATACCGTTTTTTATATTGATGCATGTAACTGTTCCCTGTACTTGTATTATTCATTACAGCAGGTAGCCTTTATCAGCACAGATGTGGCCGTGCCCGGTTTGAACCGAGATTTTGCGCACAGCCGTCGTGTTGTGTTTCCAGAGATAAAACTTAGACGTCTATTTGAGGAAAAAGTTGCAAAATGTCATCAGCAGATTAATGTTTTGCAGGAATTAATTGGTAAACTTGAAAGCGCCCGCAACCTACTCCTCCCCCGCCTCATGAATGGAGAGATCCCGGTATGAGCGCCTACACCGAAGACAGCCTGGTACAGCAGACCACAGCGGCCTATATGGAGGAAGCTTTGGGCTGGACTTCGGTGCTTGCCTTTAACAATGAGGATTTCGGACCGGACAGCCTGCTGGGGCGGTCGTCCGATCGGGAGGTGGTGCTGGTGCGGTCATTGCGGGCCAAGCTGGCGGAACTGAACCCGGGGCTGCCGGCATCCGCTTATGAGGATGCGGTGCGGCAGATGACTGCTGCACCGGCCATCCAGTCCCCGGCCGCCACCAACCGGGAAAAATATGTCCTGATCCGGGACGGGGTACCGGTGACCTTTCGCAATGACAAAGGGGAACGGGTCAGGCAACGCCTGCGGGTGATGGATTTTCAGGAACCGGGAAACAACGAGTTTCTCTGTGTGCGGGAATTGTGGGTCCAGGGGGATCTGTACCGCCGCCGGGCCGACATCGTGGGATTTGTCAATGGCCTGCCCCTGCTGTTCATGGAACTCAAGAATGTCCACAAAGATATCCGGGCCGCCTATGAGCAGAATTTTGCGGATTACAAGGACACAGTGCCCCATTTGTTTCACCACAATGCCATGGTGGTGCTGGCCAACGGCGTGGATGCCAAAATCGGATCCATGACCAGCCGGTTCGGCCATTTTCATGAATGGAAACGCCTGGCCGAGGAGGAACCGGGTGCGGTGGACATGGAAACCCTGCTCAAGGGGATCTGCGGCAAAAACAATTTCATGGACCTGGTGGAAAATTTCATTGTGTTTGATGACTCCGCCGGGGAACCCAAAAAAATCCTGGCCCGGAACCATCAGTTTCTGGGAGTCAACCGGGCCGTGGACGCGGTCTTGCACCGGAAACAACGGAACGGGCGCCTGGGGGTGTTCTGGCACACCCAGGGGGCGGGAAAGAGCTATTCCATGGTGCTGTTCACCCGCAAGGTGCACCGCCGCCTGGGCGGAAACTTCACCTTTCTGGTTCTCACGGACCGGGAAGACCTGGACACCCAGATTTACCGCACGTTTGCCGGGTGCGGTGTGGTGGACAACGACCGGGACCCCTGCCGGGCTGCCAGCGGCCAGGACCTGGCCCGGCTGTTGACACAGCAGAAAACCCATATCTTTTGATGCCCGGGGGGACAAACTCGGCGTGGCTGTAGGCGATCTGAACGACCGGATAGCCGAAAAACTGGCCGAGCTGGAAACCGATGATATCGATGTGACCCAGCGGCTGCAACAGGAACTGGGTCGGGATTATCATGTTCTCACGGCCGGCAGCCGGCTGGACCAGGTGGCAAGGGATTTTGTGCGGCATTATGCCAGGTCCTGGGAGACCGGCAAGGCCATGCTGGTGTGTATCGACAAGATCACCTGTGTCCGGATGCACAAATTGATCACGTTCTACTGGGATGAACAGATCCGTGAGATGGAACAATCCCTGTCCACGGCTGCGGATGACCAGGAAGAGATGTACGGAAAACGCCAGCTCCAATGGATGCGGGAGACCCGAATGGCTGTGGTGGTCAGTGAAGAGCAGGGGGAGGTGGAAAAATTCCGGCAGTGGGACCTGGATATTATTCCGCACCGCCGTCTGATCAAAGAGGGGATGGACCTGCCGGCATCCATGCGAGATCAGCCCCGGTATGCCAATATGCAGCGGTTGGCACTGGAGGATGCGTTCAAGAATGCGACCCATCCTTTCCGGGTGGCCATTGTTTGTGCCATGTGGCTGACGGGATTTGATGTGCCGTGCCTGTCCACGCTGTATCTGGACAAGCCGCTGAAAGCCCACACCCTGATGCAGGCCATTGCCCGGGCCAACCGGATCAGCGAAGACAAGAACAACGGCATGATCGTGGATTACTGCGGGATTTTGAAGAACCTGAGAAAAGCGTTGGCCACGTTTGCCGGGGCAGCCGATGGGGGCCGGGACACCGGGGGTGTCGACACGAATCCGGCCCGGCCGGACCGGGACCTGCTGGAAGACCTGGCGGAATCGATTGCCCTGGTGCGTTCATTTCTGACTGAGAACGGGGCGAGTCTGGACAAGATTGTTTCGCACACCGGTTTTCAGCGCAATGCCGCTATCCTGGCGGCCAAGGAAGCGGCCAATGACACGGATGAAACCCGCAAGCGGTTCGAAGTGATGTGCCGGATGGTGTTTACCCGGTTCAAGGCCTGCCACCCGGTGGAAGGGGTTGCCAGATACCGGTCCGATTACGATGCCATCAATATTGTGTACAAAAGCTTACAGCAGGACCGGGCCCAGGCCGATATCACCGGTATTATCCGTCAACTGCATCAGGTGGTGGATGAGGCCATTGAAATCCGGGAGGCCGGGGTGGATGAACACCGCGCTCCCTATGACATCAGCAACATCGATTTTGACCGGTTGCGCCAGGAGTTTGTACGAAGCCCGGCCAAACGGACAACGGTCCAGAATCTCAAGACTGTCATTGAAAAACATCTTCAGCGCATGCTGCAGCAGAATCCGTCCCGCATGGATTTTCAGCGGCGGTATGAAGAGATGGTCGCCGCGTATAACCGGGAAAAGGACCGGGTCACCATTGAAGAAACCTTCGACGAATTGATGCAGATCCATAAAGAGATGGGGGAGGAAAAAAATCGGGCCGTGCGGGAAGGCCTGGATGAAGAATCACTGGCCCTGTTCGACCTGCTCAGAAAACCGGAACTGACTCCCGGGGAGTTCCGGCGGATCAAGGCGGTTGCCGTTGATCTGCTCAAAACCATCAAGATCCGGATATCACGCATCGATCACTGGATAACCAGAGAAGCTACCCGTGATGCGGTCAGGCTGACCATTCAAGATTTTTTGTGGGAAGAGACCACCGGGCTGCCGGTGGAACATTACACAGACCATGATGTAAAGATCCGGACAGAAGAGATATTCCGGCATGTATACCGTGTCTATCCTGTGCTGCCGTCACCGTTTTACGAAAATCGCACGGCCGCGTAAAATTGTCTGTATGCCCCTTCCTGCCGTAGGCCTATTCATTTGAACAACAGGAGGTGGAAAAATACCTGTCCGCACAAGAGTGGTGGATGGACTGGTTCGGCCAAGATCCGTTGTGGGGGAGCGCCGGAAAATCATGGTTCCAGGACAAAACAAAATTTGATAATCTGGGCCGGAACATGAATGACCGCCTGGATACATTCTGTCAATCAACATTTATGGAGGGTTTATGAAACAAATCACTTTCATGCTGGGGTCGGCACCATATTGCGGCCAGGACGTGGATACGGTCCTGGGCATGGCAGATGCCGCTTTGAAAAAGGGACATCAGGTCACGGTGGTGGGGTCCGGGGACGGCACGTATGCATTTCTCAAGGATCAGCGTGCATCCGGGGCCCCCCATGCCGGAAAAGGATTCTCGGCACTGGCGGAACAGGGCGCCCGGATCGATCTGTGAGGCACCTGCTTCAGCTTCCGCGGTCTGCGGAAGGACCAGTTCATCGAAGGTGCCAATGCCGGGACACTGAGAAGCCTGTTCAAATGTCTTGGTGAAACAGACATTCTGATCAATGCAGGGCCATAAAAATGAGGAGGATGCCATGACAACCGATATTCTGATTATTGTCCGGAAAGGACCCTACAGCGGGTTTCAGGCGGCCGAGGCGTTGCGCCATGCCAATGGATCGCTGTCCCTGGGGTTCCGTCCCGTCGTTGTCCTTGTGGATGACGGGGTGTACCTGGGCAGAGACGGCCAGACTCCGGGACAGAGCCAGTGGCTGGCACTGGGCGAGACATTTGAGGAAATCATCGCCCGGGGGCTGTATGAAAACAAAGAGGCCCCGGCCGAATTTTATGTGGAAGAAGCATCGCTCCGCCAGAGGGGACTGGAACCGGATGACCTGATTGATGTCGGCCGTTCCGGAAAATATTTCGGGCGGAACATATGACACCCTGGTGGAGCTGATGACCTCCAGCGATCGGGTGATCGGGCTGCTTTAGAGGGATAAGTGGACAAGCATTCCATAAGGCAGTGAAAAATGGATAACACAAAACCATTGAATATGGAGTGTCCCAATGCAGTGGACATGGCAGCTCTGATGGATACGCTGCGCCGCATGGCGGTTCAGGAAAAAGTGGCCATTGCGGAACCGGGTGTTCTTTCGTTTGAACTATTTTCCGGGCTGTTCCCCGGCCACGCCGGCCAAGGAGAACAATGCATCCCTGATATATTTTCTGGAGCAATTTGGTATCGGTCAGGTACCTGTTGCGGCACGTTTCTGTTTGTCAGCCGGCCGGCGATCGAGTCCAGGCTGGTGGACCGCATCATGAAAGGGGCTGTTCAGTCCGGAGCGGAATGTATTGTCACGGCGTGCGCCATGTGCCATCTGAATCTGGAGATCCGGTGCGCCCCTGAAAATTGGCCTTCCTCCTTTATGTCAGGTGGTATTCTTCCCGCAGGGTGTGGGACATGGTCCGGGTCAGTTGAAACGCCTTTTCAACGGTTTTTTCTTTGTCCTTGTTCACCAGGCAGCAGGTGGCCGGCGATATCAGACTCTGGGCCAGGATCTGTTCCAGAGGTATCCCTTTTTTGCCCAGGGCTTTCCACACGGTTTTGAGACGGAATGCCAGCAGGTCCAGATTTTCTGTTTCAAAGGTCTCCATGCCCGTGGGCACGATCCCCCACACCAGGATGCCGCCTTTGTCCAGAAATCGCTTCACCGCCCTTGTGCTGGCACCAAAGATGTCGGCATTGGTATAGATGTCCAGGGACAGGATATCCATGTCCAGGCCCAGGAGAAAATCCCAGTCCGGATTGCCGCACAGATGAATCCCCCGGGGCCGGTCTATGGTGGAAAAAAACAAGTCCAGGTCCTGTTTCGCCTTTTGTTCCCCATACCCGGACATGGCGGAGAACACGAACTGCATGCCCGGTTCGTCAATGAACATGAACGCGTTGGGGTTTTTCTGCTTGAGTTTTGAAAGCTGCACATTGATGCGCTGCGCCATGAATTCGAACAGGAATGGCCGTACCGTGTCGTCAAACAGAATGGGCCGCTTATCCTGGTCCAGGATATTGAACCCGAAGCTCACCGGCCCTTCCAGCTGGCCCCGGATGGCCGGGCGGTCCGCAAGATCCAGGTCCAGGAATCGGTGGTACACCGCAGAATAGGTGGGGCTGACATCAAAATACTCCGGATCATCAAAGTGGGCCATGGTCTCTTCAAATTCTTCAATAAACCGGTCCATGGAAAACCGCAGGGTCCGTTTTTCCAGGTCCAGGAGGATGCCCGGAAAATGTTCGGCCGCCTGGACATACATGTCCTCGTAATAGGAATAGTTGGGCAGCTGGGGCCAGAACGGAATATCCAGGGTCAAGGCCGCATCCAGTGCCTTGTCCACATCGGTGTGGGGCATCACTGCCATGGCCGTGGTCAGCAAATTGCCGGGAATGGTCATGTCACTCTCCTTTCAT
>JAIVHE010000446.1 GCA_020201255.1 Desulfobacteraceae bacterium | reverse complement strand
TATCACCGCCATCATGGAGATGCCTGAAGCAGGTTTTGCAGGATAACCGGTTTTATGCCGGGCAGGTTCGGCTCGTATCCAAAGGTAAATCCGACACCTGACGTCTTGAAACAGAAATATCCGCACTGTTTTTCAGACGTCAGGTGTCTTTTTTGGGTTTGAAATTATTTTTATTCATTCCGTGGCGTTGTAACAGCCGGTTGAGCTGCCTGGGGGTGATGCCGGCTTTGTGGGCGGCCTGATCGATGCGGCCCTGGGTCTGCTCCAGCACCGTGGTCAGATAGGATTGCTCAAACAGATCAATGGCACGCTGTCTTGCCCGGGCAAGGGACATGTCCGTATCATCACTGCAAACGGGGGTGTCGTCATCGGGCATGGTGTCCAAGGGAAAACTCTGGGGCATGAGTGTGGGGGACTGCTCTAAGATATAGGCCCGTTCCATGATATTTTCAAGCTCCCGGATATTGCCCGGCCAGTCATACCGCCGGAATCGTTCCAGTACCATGGGGTGGATGCCATCGATTTTTTTACCATATTTGATGTTCAGGTTTTTTAGAAAAATATCGGTCAGATAGGGCAGGTCTTCCGACCTTTTCGTAAGGGGCGGGATCTCAATGGGAAAAACATGTAAACGGTAATACAGATCTTTTCTGAACTGCCCGGTTTTGACCAGTTCTCCAATATCCGCGTTGGTGGCGGCAATGATCCTGACATCGGATGTCAATGGGGTGTCTCCGCCGATTCGGCTGTAAATGCCGTCCTGGAGAACCTGCAGCAGTTTGACCTGGGCCGCCGGGGTGATGGTGCCGATTTCATCCAGAAAAATGGTGCCGCCCATGGCCATTTCAAATTTTCCGGGTTTTCTGCGGTCAGCCCCTGTGAACGCGCCTTTTTCATGTCCGAAAAGCTCGCTTTCAATCAGGGTGTCCGGTATGGCACCGCAGTGGACTTCAATAAACGGCTTGTCAAACCGCTGGCTGTGCCAGTGAATCAGCCGGGCGGTCATGCCTTTGCCTGTTCCTGTGTCACCCAGCAGCAGCACCGTGGCAATGGTCGGGGACACGGATTTGATGTTTTCATACACTTTTTTCATGTACGTGTTTCTGGATTGGATGACATCCAGCCATTCGGTTTTCCAGAAATGATCCCGCAGATAATCCAGTTCAAAATCCCTGGAAAGGGTCCGGGGGACAGACTGCAAAAGCAGTTGTATGTCCTGTTTTCTCACAGGAGACGGCAGGTAGCCGGCGGCTCCTTCTTTTACCGCCTTTAAAGCGGTTGTCATGTTTTTTTTGTCACACAGCACCACAAACTGCACAAAGGGATTGGCTGCCACAAACGGATGGTTTGAAAACTGGAACGTGCTTGCTTCCGGATGTTTTTCCAGCAGGAAAATATCTGCCATGATCATGTCAAAAGGCGATCTGGTGTGCATGGCCCGGGCCGTGGCCAGGTCTGCGGCATGACTGACGGCAAAAGATTTTTCCAGGACCCGGGCAATAAGGGTAAAATCATCTGCCTGATCGGTCAGTACCAGTATATCTTTCATGCGGATTCTCCAAAACAATGACCTGGCAATCGCTGTAACAAGAACAGCTGACAGGATGAAAAACTGGGTTTTTATTAACAGCAACAACCGTTTGTGTCAATCCTTGATTGTCAGGTCAGGGATTGTCAGGTCAGGCGGCTTCACCCGGACTGTGGATTTGAAAGCCCTGCACATGAATGAGTTTTGAAGTTACAATGGCAGTACTGAGTATGGTACCGTTTGTATCCCAGGAGGCGGGAATGATAATTCCCTTGATGGATGTGAGTTGTGTTTCCATAACCGGAAATAAAGCAAATAACGGGCCAGAACATAGCATTATTCCCTTTTTTGTAACCACCTGGCGGCAAACCTCTGTATAGCCCAAAGCCTGCATCAGGCTCCGGTGCGGAGCCCGTTTCCCCTTTTTTGTTGCAATGTGGCTTCTCATATCCATCTTCTTTTAATGCCAAAAAAGCAAAAAAGCCGTTATCCGCCCCTCGGAGCGAATAACGGCTTGTAACGAAAGGGTCTCGACCCGGGCCATGGGGGGTAATATCTGACCCGATATTTTCGGAATCAAGTTGCGGTTTCAGGCCGGGAAAATCGATTCATGATGGAATCCGGCAGGTAAAACAATTCATAGGGGCAAGGCTACAAGACAGCCGTTGATACAGATTTGTCGAAGTTCTTCGATAGAGTGAATCATGATGTCCTGATGGTCAGGGTGGCCCGCCGGTTAACCGGAAGGAGCTGGTTTGTTTCCAATTATTTTATTCCTAAGAAGCCAGTTCACTTTCTGTCAATTAGTTTTGCTGTAATAATAGTGAAAGAATGAGAATTAACAGTCAGAATGGTATTTTTTTTAAAGCATTTGAAATAGTGGTTTTTTCCTTTAGTTTCTATATTTTCAAGAGGCGTTGATATGATTATTTGTCTTAAATAGTCCTCTGTTTCAGTATCTGAAAGGTGGGAAATATCAAGATTTCGCTTTATTCTTAAAAATCCCAAAGCAGTATTTCGAAATTTTTCGGCTATTGATATTTTTAAAGGCTCATTCATATTTTTCTCATAACCACAAAAATCTGCGGCTTGTCCGTCAGCATTTTTTTGTTGGAGTCTTGTGGTCCGCAGATGAGCTTCAAATTAATTTGTGGCCCATATTTTTTATTTTATGGATCACAAAGTGTTTTGTGGTCCATAGATGGACTTTAAAAGACCGCTTTACCTTCGGCGATATTTATCAGCTCAGGAAAAGCATAGATGGATGGTTTTCGGCCGCTTGATTCTCTTACTATTTTTAAAACTTCGTTTTCGAGCAAGATATTGAGAAGCCGTTTGGAAGTTGTTGCTGGTATTTCTACCCCCATCCCTGAAAAATCTTTTGAGTTGAAAATTGGACGGGAAAAAATGAAATCCAGTGTATAAATTGCATATTGTGATCGCGTCAGGTCGATAATTTGCTTCTTTTTGCTTTCATATAAGTTTAGTATCTCAGTCGCTTTGGTCTGATTCTTATTGGCCTGATTCTCAACGGCTTTCAAGAAAAACTCGCACCAGCCGGTCCAGTCATCACTGCGTGAAACTGCCAGGAGTTTGTCATAATATTCATTTCGATTTTTTTCAAAAAATGCGCTGATATAAAACATTGGAGAATGAATTAAGCCGATTTTATACATAAAAAGAGGGACACACATTCTTCCAAGCCTTCCATTTCCATCCAAAAAAGGATGCAGCGCTTCAAATTCAGCATGAATGATAGCAAGTTGGACCAGGCGGTCTGGATAATCATCGTGAATATATCTTTCCCACATACTCATAGCATCAGCAAGCTTGTCAGCATAGATGGGAACAAACTTGGCATTCTCAATGGTACAACCAGGGGGACCAATCCAGTTAGATGTCTTTCGATATTCGCCTGGTGCCTTGCCATGCCCTCGAACCCCAGATAGCAAAACCTGATGGGCCTCTTTTATTACCCGCTGGCAGAGCGGCAAATCTTTAAGCATCTCGATGGCATGCCACATGGCTTTTCTGTAATTTAAAACTTCATTAATATCAGCCTCGCGCTCATAAGAGAAACCCTTGGAATTCTTTTCAGCCTCATATTCCAGAACTTCTCCCATTGTTGCCTGGGTGCCTTCGATTTTTGAAGACAACACAGCTTCCTGTGTCGTCAGGGGGCTCAATAGAATGGATGCATTGGGAATAGCTGCAAGGGTTCCGTCATATCTTGCAAGGGCTGCGTTTGCCGGCCCGATTAGGGGAATCAATCTGTTCCACCCTATTTCTATAGGAGGAAATTTGCCATAATGATATTTTGTTGAAGGCATCAGCTATTCCATTGTCATCTTATTATTTATAAAATCGATTTTAATTAAAATCCTCTATTATCTTTCTTAACTGCTTTAGCGCCTCTGTTGCAAATCTTATGGATTGGCTCTTTTTTCCAGGAATTTTTCGATTAGTGGAACCATACGTATCTATCTGTAGATATTTTTCCCCATCTGGGTTTGAAATAATTGAATATGTGCAATCCACTTCTGTGTGACGGGTATCTCTTTATAGTTCAATTTTTTCCATTTTTCGTATAATGGCCATCAGTCTGTCCTTTTATTGAATTACTGCCTGTCTGAATACACATTTTTTTATCGTTTCAACAACCCCTTCAATATTTCTATTGACTTCGCATTCTCAGATTGCTTTAACCTCCCAACCCATTGATTTTAAATTGCTTATAGACACCTTGTCTCTATCGACATTTTTTTTAATTTTTCTATCCAGTAGTCTTGATTTGATTTTGGTATATTTGCTTTTGTGCAGTTGGGGTGCTGGTGCCAGAAACAACCGTTCACAAAAATTATCAATCATAATCTGTTCCTTCTAATGGTAGTCTGTTATCTCTACATCGTAAGGCCCGTCAGACCATGCAAAGCAGACACGCCACTGTTTATTGATTCTCACGCTATACTGACCTTATCCCTGTATAGTAAAGGGGAGTTATAAATGCAATAGGGAAAAACCCCGGAGCTGTGATCTGGGCTGATCCCATGGCAATCTCGGGGTGAGGCTCCAGGCGGTGTTCAGGCTAAACCCGTTCACCCTGGTGGGGATGGACACCTCTTGGGCCCATGCTGGAAGAATACAGGAACCGGCTGCGACCGCCGGAACCGGGCAGGTGAGGGCCGTTTTCATGGCCCGGGCAGGATGGAAATTTTCCGGCAGCATGTTGCGCAGTCGGGCATTGGTTGATATGGATGCCGGATAACCGGCTTTGTACAGGGAACAGGATGCCGACAGGGGCGGCATCCATATCAAACGGGTTACAGAACCGCCTGTTCCATCGGGGGATTGGCCTTGAGGTATTCCAGGCGGTTGAGGCCGTTGATATAGGCCAGCGCAGAGGCGGTGATGATGTCGGGATCA
>JAIVHE010000445.1 GCA_020201255.1 Desulfobacteraceae bacterium | reverse complement strand
ATGATACAAGCCGGGGCTTCTGCTTACTGTGCGAAAGACGGTTCCATGGATGAGCTTATTTCTGTAATCCGCAGATCGGATTGACATTGTTGTGGTGATCACCTGAGCAAGGGATGTTTTTTTGTGAGCACGGTAGGGACCGGAGTATAGTGGACCCCGAAAATTGGACAAATGTGTTAAGATAGAATGTTTTTCCCTATTTATCCAAAGTCAAAAATTTTTTCAGGTAATCTGGCAGAACATAGTACACATCTTTGGGGGATTTGACACTACCTCTGTTATCAACCATGTGCAGCTTGCTTGTGCCTTTGCTGTCAGCAACCACAGGATCCGGCTTATGTGAAAGGGTATTGCCTTTTTCATCTGTAAAGGGAAGCAGTAGCGGTCCTTTGCTTTCCAGCACATAGGCCATTTGCCCGTTCTGAAGAAACACAATACTGCCGGGCGGGTATATGCCGATACTTTTTACAAACGCATGCAGAATATATTGCAGCATAGGGTCTTTTTTCGCATAGGATCGAAATATCTGGGTCACCACATTCACCGGGTTAAAAGACTCTTTGTAACACCGCCTGGATGTCATAGCATCATAAATATCGGCAAGTTTGCATATGCGGGTGCAGATGGGGATGGTGCTATAATCGTCTACTGCAGGATAGGTCCTTTCTTCCTGGGCATAGAGTGGGGCATGGTGAAAGCCCACAATGTTTTCTACGGTGGCATTCCTGATATGGTTTTTTTGAATAAGGGTTTCCCCGTATTCATAGGAATGTTTTTTTACCTCCAAAAATTCTGTACCTGTCAACTTTCCGTTTTTGTTAAGAATATGGTCAGGAACCAGTGTTTTACCGATATCATGGAGAAAAAACCCCAAGGAGATATCCTCTAATTCATTGGGATAGAAACAGGTGAATCCGGGGCTCCTCTGGATGGCCTCATTTGTAAACGGATTGTGTATATCTGCTGTATGTGCGCATTTTATATGGTCGTTGACTATCTTTGAAAACAGCTGATTGAACCGGATGAGCACGGCAGTACCAATGGCGCAAACATTGATGGAATGGTTGTACAGATATTCATCATATGAAAACATTTCCTGGGTCAGATATGAGAAAGGGTTCTCACCGACAATCAGAAATTCCGTTAAATCGGAAACGGTTTTTTCTACTTCCGTGTAATCAAACTGTCCGTCTGTATCTTGTATATCTTTTAGGACATTGTTAATACATTTTTTTGCTGCTGCGTGCTTTTGCAGGGCCTGTCTTCTTTTTTCTTCGATCTCAACCAGGCGGACTTCAATTTCATTGGTGGCTATTGACGGAATTACGGTTCTTGCCTTGGTTTCCGGCATTGATGCAGGCGCGGCACCCTGGTGTGATGCGGCAGCGGCCATCTCCAATGCTTCCATGCTGATTCCATTGCCGTCACTGTCCAGCAGTGCGCCATTCAGATTGGTATCAACGGGTACAGAACCGATGCCGTTCTTTTTTATAACCTCCAGAGGTCTCAGGGTTCCGACGGATGAATCCCCAGCCAGCAGCAGGACACCGGCGGGATTATAGACATCCACCCCTGTCATGACTTTTCCCCCGGACCTTACAATGTCCATCAACACATCAATAGAAATTTTTGATTCCAATGTTGTCACCCCCTCAAATAACGGATTCAGGAAGAAGCAATTACCCGAGCGAATAAACGAGTTGTTCACCTGACGCAATAGGTAAAAAACCCTAAAAACTGGCAATAAATTGAAAATATTAAAAAAAATATCTACCTTTTAACTTAAGTTTCACTTGTTTGGATTTTGGTTTCATTAGTTTTAAATGCAATTAACCGGTCTTTCACTTCAGCCAATTTTGATCAATAATAAATTATCCACTGCATGAACATTCACAGCCGTGAAAAATAATGGATACAAAAAATAATCAAAACTTGATAAGGTGTGTTTGGAAAGAAACAATGGGCAAGACTGGCTGAGGTATTAGTTTTTTAATATGGTCAAATATCATTCAAACATACAGGACAAACAGAACCACACATCAACTTGTTCCGGCCGCTACGCGGTGGGAACGACCCGGATCAGCCGCACTTATGAAGTTGCCGCTTGGGTGGGAATAATCCGGTTGCAGCCGACTATCGCGGCTGACCCGGGCCGTTCGGATACGATGAAGACCTTGGACAAGGTATTCAAATGCGTATATTTTTGACAGGTGTTGGCTGTGTCGGAAAAACGACTATCGGTAAAAAGATGGCGGAGCTTCTGGACATCAGGTTTTTCGATTTGGATGACGAAATCGAGAATTTTTTCAAGACCAGCATCGAGCGACTCCAAAACAGATCCCTTACGACTCACGGATTCCGTGACGAAGCCGCGAAGGCTCTGGTGGATTTGCTGAATCGACCAGAAGGCCGGGACTGTGTAATAGCCTTGCCGCCGAGCGGACTGATGGGAGGATACCTGAGGACAATAAAAAAAGCCAATGGAACAACAGTTGTGCTTACCGACAAGCCTGAAAACATCCTGGATAGGATCAGGTTTTTCGATATAGACTCCCGTCCAATCGAGAAAAACCTAACCGCCAAGGAGAAAAAATTATACCTTAGAGAGATTAAAAAGGACATCACTTATTTCAGCACGAGTTACAAGCGGGCCAACGTTCAGGTCGATATTTCCGGTCTGGATCCAGATCAATCAGCTCGCAGAGTCATAGAGGCTGTTGGGGAGTTTGGAGGGAAGGTAATATAATAGGCGAAGTCCGAACAAACGGATGAACCAGATGTGAGAAACTATGCGGTTTGACGTATAATGCATTAGTAACTTGGCATTCATCTGGCACGCTGGTTATCCTCAACCGTTACCCATTTTCCCAGCTCAAGTATGATTATCCAAAACAAAAGGATTCATGCCTTGATTTCCTGATACCAAAACTATTTAAAACATGGTCGTGTCGGTTGTTACAGGATTAAGGAAATATTTCAAATTGATAAGGTTGTTAATATCTGATATAGCATTAGCACTCTTTTGACTTCTAAATGTTGCTTGCTCTCCTCATTGTGGCTGATAGTTTGTTTTTTTTACTGAATTTTTATTGCTTTCATTTGATCAAGGAGACACTCTTATGCAATTCAGAGAACTACCAAAAACAGATGAAAGCTTGTCTATACTCGGTTTTGGTTGTATGCGTTTGCCTGAAAAAAGAGGAAAAATTGATAAGTCCAAGGCAGAAAAGCAAATCATGATGGCAATTGATAAGGGTGTAAACTACTTCGATACGGCAGTGTTTTATCATATGGGCGCGAGTGAGCCTTTCTTGGGAGAAACATTAAGCAAGAACCGGGCAAGAGAAAAGGTAAACATTGCTACAAAACTCCCACCTTGGTCGATTAATGAACCGGATGACATGCCTAAATTGCTTAACGACCAATTGAAAAAACTTAAAACAGATTATATTGATTTTTATCTTCTCCATGCCTTGAATGGAGAGTCGTTTCAAAAGATGAAAGAATTCGGTGCCCTTGAGTTTCTATCCAAACTAAAAGCTGACGGTATAATCAGAAATGCGGGTTTTTCTTTTCATGGTAAGTTAAAAGATTTTAAAAAAATAATTGATAGTTATGATTGGGAATTTTGTCAAATACAGTATAATTATCTTGACGTGAAGCATCAGGCTGGGAGAAAAGGTTTAGAATATGCCGCTGAGAAGAATATCGGCGTTATGGTAATGGAGCCTTTGCGGGGAGGAAATCTTGCGAAAAACCCTCCCAAACAAATTCAACAGATATGGAATGGATCAGACATCAAACGTGGCCCAGTTGAATGGTCATTGCAATGGTTATGGAATCATCCCCAGATAACTATTGTTCTTTCAGGCATGAATGATGAAAAACAAATCAATGAGAATATTGTTCTGGCAACCAATAGTTCCGCAAATTCCATGAGTGTAAAAGATCTTGAGATTATATCCCAGACCGAAATCACAATTCGATCACTAATGAAAGTCGGATGTACGGGTTGCGGATACTGTATGCCTTGTCCATCTGGTGTGAATATTCCGCAATGTTTTGAATATTACAATGATCATTATATATTTGATGATAAAACGAATGCTAAGATGTTTTATATGGGTTTTTGTGGAGGACTGCTGGCTGATAAACCATCCTATGCATCTTTGTGCGAGGAATGCGGTGAGTGTGAAAAAAAATGTCCTCAAGGCATACCTATCATTGGTTTACTAAAAAATGTGAGCAATGAATTCGAAGGCATCAGATTCAAAATCATTTTAAAAATTGCAAAAATATTGTTCGATTTTAAAAGATGGCAATCGATCAGAAAATGAGTTTCGTGCCAAAATAAAATCGATTTCAAGGTGTGTTTTTCAGTCTATGTACCAAGTCTGCCGAACACCCTGTGTCAGGATAGAAGTTGCTTCAACTGAAAAAAACAAGGGTGCATTGATTAACCCCCAAATTTTTTTCCATCGATTCTGACGTTCAAGTATTATCCAATACCAGAAATTTCACAGGTGCCATTTTATCAAGGATATCATTATTATATACAAATCAACACAGGCACTTCATCAGAGGCCTTTCCAGTTTTTCCTCTTTGATAATTGAAGGATATATTTAGGCAACATACCTTAGCCCTCCGCTTAATCAAGTCATCCCAATCCGAATATTGTCATTCTGAGTGGGACCGTGCTATCCTCTAAAAATGATAAAGTTCAAAAAAGCCATGCGATCTCTGATCAAAGACACCACCGAGCTTGAATCAATCTGCTGCGTGCTTGTGTATGCGACCGAGATGGACATCATCCATTATGAAACCATTCAGGATTTAGCCGGGCCCTCGACCGGGGATGTCCTGCTGGAACTTTGGGAGTGGAAACTCCTGTTGCCGATCCGGTCATCAAAGTGCGGCG
>JAIVHE010000143.1 GCA_020201255.1 Desulfobacteraceae bacterium | reverse complement strand
AATGGTCTGATCCGCAATCTTGTCCCATTCATATTTCTTTTGCACCCGTCCTGCTTTCGAATACGTTTGCCGCTACTTTGTTCAATTTATCCAAACAGGTCTTTGGGCAAATCAAACTTGTCTATCATGTCATTGAGTGCATACGGCAAGATCATTGTCTTGTTCCCATGCGATTTTACTGGATACGACTTTCCTGATTCAGGATTAATGAATTTTGGATGCCGTCCTTTACCTGTAAGATATTCTATCCCAAATTTGTTCAATATCTGGATCACTTTTCTCAATTCCAGAGGTTTAGACATAAATCAACTCAGGCTCTGTCCGGTTCATTGCCTGGAAATAATCATTTTTCAAGGACAAGTTGATACTTTTATTCAGTAAGGCAATGGATTTCTTTTTTTCAATTTCCTTGAATGCTCTCCAGTATTTCTGCCTTGCCGGGTCATACAGAGCATGTATTGTTTTGTTTTCAATGGCTGTTAATACATATTCCTTGATGGCTTCGGCCAATGACTCAATTGCATCATTCTCAAGTCTTCCATGGGCGGACACTGTAAACTCGAGACACCGTGCTACAACAACCCCATCTTCCTCGGATAATAAAACGTTCAACATCGGAGATTCCCACATATCTCCAATTTTAATCCTCACCCTTTTTGCATCTATGTATTTCATGCAACCTCCTTGCACCTTAAATCTTTTCCCGGATCTACAGGGCGCAGACACTCAATAATTTCTTTTTTCAGTGTTTCGATATCTGTCATGATCCCCCTCGAATACCATCATCCACATGTTTTCATATTTTAGATCCTGCCCCATCTTTTGTCAACTCCCCGATACTTTACCCCCCAATAACGACAATAACGCAGGCCCAAGCTTGATGAGTAAACACCTGGTTCAACGTTTCTCCCGTAATGTACCCGGTCCGGATGATGGTGTCGTCGGCATCGATCATGACCTTGCGTTTTTGGCCGGCAACCGTAACCTGATACCCTTTTTCAACAATCAACGGATAGAAATCCCGGACTTAAGAGGGTCAGACCCCGCTATTATAGCCGGTTCAACCAGTATCCCGGTTTTCTGCTGTTGTGCATCACAGCAACCACATGGATCATATCCGGGGTAATCTGGTAGAGAATAGAGTATGGAAACCTTGAGAGGATGAACCGTCTCACTCTCTTTGTAAATACAGGCCATGTATCGGGGTATTCAATAATTGCCCGAAATCCAAGTTCCAGCTCAGATAAGAAATCATCACCGAGTCCCCTGGTCTTATCCTCGTACCAGTCATAGGAAGCTTTCACTTCAAAAGACAGGGCTGGATGAAATACCAGACGCGGCACAATTATGAGCTAATTTGCTTTTTTATTTCTTCCCATGATAGTCCCGAGACCTTCCCGGAAACCAGTTCATCACACCTTCGTTCAGCCAGTTCTTTCCACGCATTGTCTACATCCTCATCGTGCTTTGTTTCCAGCGAAGAAATCAAACAGTGTGCCATAAATGCTTTTTCACTGGCTGTCAGTCCCCTGGCTGATTCCATGATCTCTTTTAATGTCATAAACACCCCACCTGCTCTTTTGCAAATTCATGACATGATAACACTCCAAAAAAACTACCGCCCTGAATTTCGGGAAGAACAACCTCAAAATTTTCGACCAGGAGCAAAGAGAATCTTTCATTGCAAAGACCGGCTGTTTCTTTGCTTAGCTCTCCCATACGGACCAGGCGGGAAAGAACGCTCGCAAACTCAACACGAGTCCACTGGCTTGCAACAAGCGTTTGCTCAGCTGGCAAAT
Source organism: Desulfobacteraceae bacterium (assembly GCA_020201255.1). Classification (GTDB taxonomy): domain Bacteria; phylum Desulfobacterota; class Desulfobacteria; order Desulfobacterales; family Desulfobacteraceae; genus Desulfotignum. Next base: position 6,144 of record JAIVHE010000143.1, on the reverse strand, counting down.
GGTGAAAAAATGCTTCTAATAAAGCATTATCGTGCTTCTTTCCGTAACGTCTCAAGGACTTGCAGAGGCGAATTTTTGGTCTGTAATATTTTTTTTCGGAAATCGGCCAGAGACGGCATTTTTTTCCGGGAATTGTCGACTGGAAGCAGTTGAGCCACTGTTTTTCCTCGACGAGTAATGAGTATTGTCTCTCCTTGCTCAATCCGCTTTAACAGTTCAGGCAAACTGATATTTGTATCGGTTACGTTAATTTTTTCCATAAAATGACCCCCTGGCGGATTGATTTTAAAGTTTTGATTTTTTAATAATATAACCTTTACGTCATATTTTAGCAAACCAAATTCCTGAGTAGGGCGGATAGCCAGCCGTCCCCCGCTCAACAAGCAAACAGGCCAGGCCCCCGAGCTTGACCGTCGGGGCAGATTCACCCCGTTATATATTACCCGGGATTTTCTTTTGCATGCTGCCAGGAGCTGGTCATGAATACTGTCTGAAATCGCGATGACATGGTCTGAAAATTTTACCCCGCCATATTCTCCGCGCAGGGTTTGTTTGTCCGTGTCGGACACCACCACTCCACAAGTTATGCCGGCCATATCCGAATGCGACTTTTAGCGACTACCCAGAGATGACCTGCTGGGCTTTCTTTCGGCAATAAGGAAATCATCTCTTTTGCCAAGCCTTCCAGGTCATTTAAAAGCTGAGAAGGATTACGCAAAATGACAATCCCTTTTGTCGGAACCGGATCGAAAACAAAGGGATTCGAAAAATCAAGATCCTGGGTGACGAAGGTCCGCTTTTCCTTCAGACATATTTCGTATAACGATTTGTCGGATGCGCCTGCCAATTTTTCACTAAAAACGGTTTCAACGTCATGGCCGGCATCTTCAAAAAGCCTTGTCAACCGAACATCGACACATTCATCGAGTTTAATTCGCATAATCCGCCTTAAACCGGCAAAGCAGCATACCTGTCATGTGCCAGCTCCGCGGCATATGTGATCGCTGCACGAATATCGTTTTTTTCTAACGTCGGATAAGCGGAGAGAATCTCATCTTCCGAAACACCGGCCGCCAGGTTGTCCATAATAAGCGATACCCAGATACGAGTGCCACGAATACATGGTTTCCCAAAACAAATATCCTGATCAACAACGACCCTTTCAAGCAACCCCCCCCCCCCAATAACTACAATAACGCAGTGCCCCTTGAATGGGTGACCCCGTGGACTGCACTACCGTCCGAAGACGCATACCGGCCGGCGTGGAGAATTGGTGATTTGAGTATTCCCGAATTCCGGCTCAGTAAGGTCAGGGCACGCCGGGGCAATCCCCGGCTCTTTTCACTTCCGACCGGCTTCCACTGGATTCAGGACGTTGATTTTACACAATTTGGCAATATTGCAAAGTCTGTTATCCGCACATACGAAATACCAGTCTTTCGATTGCAAAATTCTGCAAGCAGCCAAATGCAGAGCATCCAAAGACCTTAAACCACACTCTTTAGCATATTCATTCATAAGTTGTTCTGCTTCATAAAGTACAGCAGTACCCAATAGTTCCTGGTTGAAATCGATGAGCTGTTCATTGAATGAATCAATGACGACTTCCAGGTCTTTTTCAGATATATCTTTATTTCGATACCGTCGATAAATACTGCTTAAGAACTCTATTCGAACAAGATCCAGAACCCACAAGTCATTATCCGGATCATTGACTATCTCTTCCACTGTTTCCGAACCATTTTCGACTTGAAAAAGTTTTACCAAAGCGGAAGTGTCGAAAAAGTATTTCATACTCTGTCTTCTCTGTTAATTACAATGTCTTCCGACAATGATACTTTGCACATGGACAGAATTTTGCGTGCTTTCAAATAGGGGGCAGCATGCCGCTTTTTTCTATAAACAGTCTGCGCTTGTTTCAACAGGCGAATATGGTTGTATATCATGGTCAGAGATTGAGGAGGAAGTTCTTTAATCTCTTTTATTGTTTGTTCTTGTAAAGTCATATACACTCCTTTCTATTTCGAATAATAAATCCATGATACCCTTGCCGGTAGATTTTTGCAACCCAAAGGGAGACGGCTGCGGGTTCAGGGGGTCAGCGGGGTCAGCCTTGTGTTATTGTGTTTTTGAGGGCCTGTGCCAGGGCAAAGATCAGGACCCCGGCCAGGCAGCCCAGGGCATGCACGCCAGCAGGACAGCCAGGATTCCCCGGTTTGCCCACCGCAGGATGTCAGGATATGTAACAGAGGATATGGATTGCATGTTCATACTACTTTACCCCCCAATAACTACAATAACCCAAGGTCACACGTAACGCAGGCCTGACCCCGCCATGCAGAACCTTTTATCCTCTGGCCAATCCAGTATCTTGGACAGCTTGAACCACGGCCTTCTGGAATGCTTTGGCCTGTGGGCAGGCCTGAGTGACAAATGCCCAGCTGGAAGTGATCCGGGGCTGTGCTTTTTGAAACCTTGTCTTAATTTTACGCAGCCTGGGTGCTTTGCCTGGCTCGGACTGCATTTTTACGAGCCGCTCCCTGGAAGGTTTTCGATGCAGGTAATTCACTATGTCATAGGAGCACTCCAGATCCTCCAAAACACCTGAATCAGAGGTCCCATACAAAGCGGCAGCAACCCAGGCTTCAATGCATTTCGAAGGAATGCAGATCACAGCTTTTTTGCCAGGTTGCGAAGGAGCAAGCCAACCACGGACAACCTTTTGCAATGCATGAACGGTATCCGAAGCCGGCGGGCATGGACAATCACAAGGTAAATCATCATTGGGAGCTTTTGAAATATTGGCAGATTCATAGCTCATTGCAGCCACATCAGCATCAATCTGAATAATTGCCAAGTCAATATGCTCGAGCATCGGATTACTGTCCAATGTTTCGTATCCCAGGGTCCCCACCTGTCTGCACCACCAGAAGACCCCGCCCCAGCCGGCTCCGGTTTTACCAGGTGGGACTTCCGGCTGCAATTGTACTGCAACAAAAGGTTTATCCAAAAAGGCATCCAGACCCGCCTGCAGGACCAGTGCATCAGTTCCGCCTTCCACTGCCAACCCAATGCGCAGCTCAGACATTTGGCATGCCTCCGATATGGCCCATCATCCAGAGCCTGGAAAGAGGCCAGTCTTTTTCTTCGGCCAGCCGCTTGAGTTCAGGAGACATCGTCACTCTTTTTGCCCGGCTGTGACCCAGATTGTCCCTGTCTACAACAAACAGCCGGATGCGGCCATTCTGTAAATCCAGACCGTCAATCACTGCCGGATTGTGGGCGGTAAAAATCATCTGCTTTCGATCCGTGTCAAGAATCCATTTACATAACAGGCGGCTGAGTCTTCGCACCAGGCGCGGATTCAATGCATGGTCCAGGTTATCTATGGCAAGAAATGCTGGAGAACTTGGAGACAATGCAAGGATTGCGGCAAAAATCATATACAGGACCCCCTCGCTGGCATCAAAGGCGGTCAGGGTATTTCGGTCCTTGACCATATATCGGTCGGTAAAACGGACAATGCGTTTCGGGCGGGGCACAGAAGGGGACAAAAGCTCATTTGCACCGGTGCTGGTATCAAACCGCTCCACCCAATCCATACAGGATAAAATGTCCTCCAGGGCCATTTCCATATGCTCGTTTTCATCCGCCAACATCTGCAATTCATTCAAAGCCGTGGCCAGACGTCCCCCTCCAAGGCCTACTGGATCACGTGTCTGCGGGTCGGGTGCAACTCCCCGCAATGTTGTTGTATTCGGGGTATAAATGGCATAATTCTGCAATGTTTTAAGAAGCAGTCCGGCCGGATCCTGCTTGTCAAGATCCACCGCTTTCAGTGCAGCCAGTCCATGAAACGGATCGTAGTTTTTCTTTTGGCGGACACCGCGGCGGACAATGATCTGTGCACCCCTGTTAAAATTTTCTGTTTTAAATTTCCAGGCAGGCTTGGGGTCTTTCAAGGGGTTAAGAAGAGAAACATCATACGAGGCTTCAGAGGAGTTTGCACTCAAAGAAATATGGGGCGGAGTCCGGTCCCGTTGAAAAGAAGATTTATACAGGCCGGGCAGACCCGGACGGACCCCTCGGCGCATCAAACTAGATAACCTCTGTGTTTTTCTACCCTGTCCTTTTTCTGTATAAATCAGTTTTCAAAAAATAGCAAATTCAAAGGCGCCCGGTCCAGCGCCGGTAAGGACAGCGCCAGGAATAGGGCCACAGACCCCGCTATCCGCACAATGTCACAATTAAACACCCGATACTTTACCCCCCAATAACTACAATAACGCAGGCCTGACCCCGCGGCGCTATCGATGTAGGCCAGGTCCAGACGCATCCAGTCGTCAAAGGTCAGGTCGTTGCGGTGCGGTGCGGTGCGATCTGCCAGAAGCAGGTGAGGCCGGGTTTCATGGACAGGCGGCGGCCCGGGTCTGGGAGCCCACCACCAGCACATGCCGCGTGTTGTACCCTTTGGCCCGCAGCCGCCGCAGGGTCTGGATCACGCCCCATTTGAACACGGTTAGCCCGGACATCCCCGCAGGCAGCATGTTCCGTTTGATATAATAGGCAGCTACAAAGCTGGCCGCCGTGATTGCCAGATCACAGGTCCGCTGCAGCCTTACGAGGATTTTGTTGTTTTCCCGTAACATGACACATCCTTTAGAATTTGGTGATTTTGGTCTTTGTGCATACTCCGGCAAGCCAACAAGCAGCAACTGACAACCCCACACCGGCCAGGCATCCCATGGCATTGAACCCCACATCCTCCCATGACCCGGTGCGGACGGGGGAAAAATGCTGCAACCCCTCCATCAGAACGCTGAAACCAAACACAAACAGCACAACCCGGACCCGGCCCCACAGGGAGATGAACCCTGCATATGCAAGAATTGCAAACACAGCCATGGCTGCTATGTGCATCAGCCTGGCCCACTGGGACGGCGGGCTTGTCGCCGGCGACAGGACCGCCCAGGGCATGGCGCCCAGCAGGACCACCAGCATCCCCCGGCCCCCCCGCCGCAGGATGTCAGGATATGAAGAAAAAGATATGGACTGCATGGTCATGCTACTTTACCCCCCAATAACGACAATAACGCAAGCCTGACCCCGCCCGCCATAGGCCCGCCATACCTGACCCTCTGTTTTTTCGGCTTTTTTTCTACCAGATAACACGGATATCAGGATATTTGGCGATCACACTGTCTTTGGATAACAAGGTCCATTCATTGGCCTGACACATGGCAATGAGGATTCTGTCAAACGGATCGTTGTGAATTTCCGGCAAACGAACGGATAATTGTGCAATATGGCGAGACAAAGGAACTTCATTTAGTGCATGCTGTTTTATCATACGATCCAGATACAGTTCAGGTTCAATTGGCAAATGAAGCCTTTTTCTCCTGTAAAGCATCGATATTTCCCAGGCTGAAACAACGGATATATGCAGATTATCCGCATGGAGGGATAGTTCTTTTTTCGCATCCACAGACAGCTTGCTCTGATCGGAAGCCAGCCAGACAGCCGTATGTGTATCAAGTAAAATCATCTTAATTCTTCCGGCCAGTCGGAATCAGGGAGAGGCTCAGTGGGATCACCGACAAAAAAAGCCCCTTCCAGAATCGGATCCATTTCAAGAGGATCATTTTTCTTCTGGGGAATAATTTTGACAATTGGTTTGTTGCCACGGACAATCAGAATCGAGTGTCCTGTTTTCTCTATCTGTTCAATGATTTTTTTCAGATCGCTCTCGATAACCGAGTTGATGTTAATTACATTTTCAGAAGCTTCCATTTCGCCTCCCTTCTGCTGATCTTTTCCATTTCAAATTCGAATGTTCGAATGTTTAATCAATCCCTTTGTTTCATTTATGGCTCCCATATGTCGTATGATAAGCCTTTAGGCCCTGAAAGGCAAGCCGGATAACAATTTCCACACAAGAACCCCGGCCAGCATCCCCAGGCTCACCCGCCGCAGGATGTCAGGATATGAAGGAAAAAATCTGGACTGCATGTTCAATCTACTTTAGGTAAGTAGAAATAATAAAATCTTCAAATGTTGCTAATCATAGGGAATATCAACAGCCCATTTTTCAATACCAGAGATTCTGTCAAAACTCCTTTCCAATTGTTCCATTGCTTTTTTAGT
>JAIVHE010000444.1 GCA_020201255.1 Desulfobacteraceae bacterium | reverse complement strand
GCGGTCCAGGCGTTTTCCGCAGCCGAGGCAGTCAGCTTTATTTTTGCCCTCAAAGACATTGGTGAAACAGTCATGGATTCAGCCCTTGTCCGGGAATTCGACCGGATGGTGGACCAGGTCATGCTGGCCGGGTTCAACCGACTGATGAAATGCAGAGAAGATATATTCCTTTTAAAGGCCACAGAAAGCAAACGGCGCATTCATGCGGCCTTTGAAAGGGCAGGTTTGGTACAGGAGCTCAAGGAGGAGGACCTGCTTGGCTCACAAAAATCGTAACTTGCATGACAAAATTTACGGTTTGTCATGCAACCAATCTATGAGGTGGTTATACCATGACACAAAAGTACTTGATCCCCCTGACAGCAGTTTTTCTGCTTTTTCTAGTGGCGTACACAGGGGCGGGAGCAGGGCTTGGGTGGTTCTTCGGGTTTGTGTTTCCGTATGTGGCGATCATTGCCTTTCTGGTCGGCTTTGTCATCAAAGTGATGGGATGGGCAGCCTCTGCGGTTCCCTTCAGAATTCCCACAACCTGCGGACAGCAGAAGTCACTCGACTGGATACAACAGAACCGCATTGACAACCCTGACACCACGCTCGGTGTGTTCGTACGGATGTTGCTTGAAATATTTACCTTCAGGTCTCTGTTCCGAAACACCAAAGCCGCGTTCAACCGCAATGCCTCCAACCGTATCACCTATTCCTGGGAAATTTTTCTGTGGGTGGCGGCCCTGGCATTTCACTACGCATTTCTGGTGGTGCTGCTGCGGCATTTCCGGTTTTTCACCTCCCCGGTACCCGGGGTTGTGCAGTTTTTGGAAAGCCTGGACGGCATTGTCCAGTTGGGGCTGCCCGGGCTGTTTTTATCCGGCGTGGTCCTGCCGGCAGCGGTTCTGTTTCTTCTGGCACGCCGGTTGTTTGACGCAAAACTAAGATACATATCCCAGGCATCTGATTACTTCCCTTTGTTTTTGATACTGGGCATTGCCGCCACAGGCATTTCCATGCGGTATTTCACCAAAGTGGATGTGACCGGCATCAAAGAGATGACCATGGGACTGGTTACGTTCAGCCCGGTTATCCCTGACGGAATAGGCGGACTGTTTTACGGACATCTGTTTCTGGTGAGCATTCTTTTGGCCTATTTTCCGGCAAGCAAGCTCATGCATCTGGGCGGCGTATTTTTAAGTCCCACCCGGAACATGGCCAATGACACCCGGGCCAAAAGACATGTGAACCCCTGGAATTATGATGTGCCTATCCACACCTACCAGGATTACGAAGATCACTTCAGAGACAAAATGATTGAAGCTGGGCTGCCAGTGGACAAGAAGGAGTAATCAATGGCCGACGAACTAACACCGGATGAATTACTGGATAAAATAGACTATGGTGCGGATTCGGGCAATTGGATGGATACCACCAAATCCGTTCAGATCCGGCCGGGCATGTACTGCTATGCAGCAAAAGCCGAAAGTGTGGAGACCCTGGGGCTGCCCAATGCCAGGCCATGGAACCCTGTTGAGGAAGACTGGAAGCTGCCCGACGACTGGCAGCAGATATTGCACAACGGCATCAAGGAACGGCTGGAACGGTTCCGGACATTCAAGATATTCATGGATGTCTGCGTACGCTGCGGTGCCTGTGCAGACAAGTGCCATTTCTTTTTGGGCACGGGTGATCCCAAAAACATGCCCGTTCTCCGGGCCGAGCTGCTCAGATCCGTGTACAGAAATGATTTTACCACCGCAGGAAAGATTTTGCAAAACATCCCCGGCGGACAGCGCCTGGGGGGAAACCGCCCCCTGACACTGGATGTGCTCAAGGAGATGTGGTATTATTTTTTCCAGTGCACCGAATGCCGCCGCTGTTCTGTGTTCTGCCCCTACGGCATTGACACGGCGGAAATCACCATCATGGCAAGGGAATTGTTCAACCTTATCGGATTGAACATCGACTGGATCGCCACCCCGGTGTCCAACTGCTACCAGACCGGCAACCATTTGGGGATTCAGCCCCATGCGTTCAAGGATATGCTGGAATTTTTTGTGGAGGATATCGAAGAGATCACCGGTGTGGACTGCACCCCCCATTATCAGAAAAAAGGGGCGGATATCCTTTTCATCACCCCGTCAGGGGATGTGTTTGCCGATCCCGGCACCTATACCTGCCAGGGGTATCTGATCCTGTTCAAATACCTCAAAGACAAATACGGCCTGGATGTCACCTGGTCCACTTACGCATCAGAGGGCGGCAACTTCGGGTTCTTCACCTCCCATGAGACCATGAAGCGGCTCAACGCCAAAATGTATGCAGAAGCAAAACGCCTGGGGGTCAAATGGATCCTGGGGGGAGAATGCGGCCACATGTGGCGGGTGATCCACCAGTATATGGATACCATGAACGGACCTGCCGATTTTCTGGAAGTGCCGGTGAACCCCATCACCGGAACCAAATTTGCCAATGCCGCTTCCACCAAGATGGTACATATCACGGAATTCACCGCCGATCTGATCAAGCACGGCAAGCTGGAACTGGACAAAGGCAGGAACGCCAACCGGATCTTGACCTTTCATGATTCCTGCAACCCTGCCAGGGGCATGGGCCTTTTAGACGAGCCCCGGTATGTGATCAACCATGTATGCGACAATTTTTATGAAATGCCGCCCAACACCATTCGGGAAAACACCTTCTGCTGCGGGTCCGGCGCCGGTCTCAATGCCGGTGAAAACATGGAACTGCGCATGGCAGGGGCGTTGCCCCGGGCCACGGCATTGAAGCATGTCCATGAAAAATACGGGGTCAACACCCTGGGCACTATCTGTGCCATTGATCGGGCAGCCCTATCCACCCTGTGTGAATACTGGGTGCCGGAAGTCGAAGTGGCGGGCATACACGAACTGGTGGGCAACGCGTTGATCCTGCCTGGAGAAAAAGACCGGACCGAGGACCTGAGAATGGAACCGCTGCCAGGTTGCGAGGAGGAGGAATAAGATGAATATGACATGCGGGCCAACCACATGTCTTTGCTGGATGAATGGCGGGATGCGGTGGTGCGTGATGCCGACCGGATCTACGTGGCTGCCAACGGCCATTCTTTTAATATGAGCCTGTCAACAGGAGAAAATTCCTGCCTGGGCTGCCATGAAGACAAGGCAAAATTCTGTGATTCCTGTCATGACTATACCTCGGTAAGCCCCTATTGCTGGGAGTGTCACATAAACCCCAAGGAGATTGAATGATGAAAAAGAGCAGAAGACGTTTTCTGAAAGTTGCAGGCATTGCCGCCATCGGGTTGGGTGCTGCTCCGGCAATGAACTTTGCCGCATCTGATTCCCATGGCTCGGCTAAGGCCGTAAAGAATAAAAATGAAAATGTCCTTGAGGCTAAACGCTGGGGCATGGTCATTGACACAGGCAAATTGAATGACAAGATAGCAAAACAGATCACAAACGCCTGTCATACCCAGCACAATGTGCCGGATTTCACCCATGAAGTGGACACAGAAAAGTTTCCCAAAACACGGCCGGTGAACCACAAACAGGAAGTCAAATGGATCTGGAAGGAAAAATTTCACTATGCCTTCCCGGACAAGGAAGATGAATTTTTAGCGGAAAAATTCCACCACCTGCCGTTCATGGTGTTGTGCAATCACTGCAAAAATGCGCCCTGTGTCCAGGCATGCCCCACCCAGGCCACTTTTTCCCGGGAAGACGGCATCGTAATAATGGATTTTCACCGTTGCATCGGGTGCCGGTTCTGCATGGCAGCCTGCCCTTATGGTTCCAGAAGTTTTAATTACCGGAACCCGCTGCCTTTTATAGCTGAACTTGACCCTGACTTCCCCTTCCGGTCCAAGGGGGTGGTGGAAAAATGCAACCTGTGTGCGGAACGTCTGGCAAAAGGAGAACAGCCCCATTGTGTGGAAGCCGCTGAAGGTGCCATTGTGGTGGGAGATCTGGAAGATCCTGAATCAGAAATCAGGAAGCTTCTCAGGGAAAATTATTCAATCCGACGTAAGCAGTCCCTGGGTACGGAACCCTCTGTTTACTATATCGTATAAGAGAGGCAATTATGCTTGAAATAGCTGTTAAAGGAAGTAAAAATTACTGGTTGTGGATCATCTTTCTGCTGATCGTGATCGGGATTGGAAAAATTGCCTATCTGGATCAGTTTTTCAACGGGCTGATGATCACAGGCATGAGCCGTGATGTCTCCTGGGGATTTTATATTGCCAACTTCACCTTTCTGGTGGGGGTGGCTGCCGGAGGGGTCATGGTGGTCATCCCCTTTTACCTGCATGATTATGAAAAATTCCACAGGATCACCATCCTGGGGGAATTTCTGGCGGTAGCCTGCCTGGTCATGTGTCTGTTGTTCATCATCGTGGACTTAGGCCAGCCGACGCGCATGCTCAATGTGCTGCTGTATCCTTCCCCGAAATCCATGCTGTTTTATGACATGCTTGTTCTGAACGGGTATCTGTTTTTGAACATTGTCATCGGCTGGAAAGTGCTGGAGGCGGAACGAAACCAGGTCAAACCGCCGGCATGGACAACACCGTTGATATACCTGTCCATTCCCTTTGCCATCGGTATTCATACGGTCACCGCCTATCTTTACTGCGGCCTGCCCGGAAGGGGATTCTGGCTCACTGCCATCCTGGCGCCGCGGTTTCTTGCTTCCGCTTTTGCGGCAGGTCCCGCGTTTTTGATCATATTATGCTATATCATCAGAAAATTCACCAAGTTCGATCCGGGCTGGGAAGCCATGCAGACCCTGTCCAAGATTGCCTGTTACGCTGTTATCGCCAATCTGTTTTTCTTTTTGTGCGAGGTGTTTGTGGTGTATTATTCAGGCATTCCCGGACATAAATCCCATATCCAGTACCTGCTGTTCGGATACCACGGGTATAATTTGTACCCTCTCCGCTGCACCATGTGACAGAATACGCTCCCACTCTCCAGGAAATCATCATCACCCTGGGGGTATATGCCGCAGGATTTCTGGTGCTCACCATTTTGTATAAACTGGCCACCCAGGTTAAAGAAGAAGTGGGCGGCTGATATGCCGATACCATGATATCCTGCATCACATGACCACAGGATATTGACAACAGGGGGGGGGGGTGACATTTGGCATACCCCCCCCTTTTTTTTGTAAGTAACACCCGTGCTTTGCCGACAACAGAAAAAGCTTTTAGCTGTTAGCTGAGTACTGATGGCTTTTATATAAAACCAACATGCCCTGTCAGGCACAACGAAGGATGAAGGTATAAGCAGTCAGCCGTCAAGTATTCGCTTAACACTTAACACTTAAAACTTAAAACTTTCATATAAACCAACATGCCTTGGCGGGCACAACAAAGTATGAAAGCGTTAGCCGGTGATAACAGCAGGGAAAATTTTGTTTACTGGAAGCGAATAATTGCGTACTAATAGCTAACGGCTAACAGCTAAAAGCTAACAGCTTTCAAATAAAAACAGATGCAGATGTGAAGCCTTTCAAGATGCCGCATGTGAAACACCAAGAGATCCCTTTGGAAACCTTGAAAAACCGCTTTCTGGCCGCCATATACCGGCAGGATGCCCAAAAAACCCGTACCGCCTTTCTTATGATTTTGGATGCGGCGCAACAGAGCCTGCCGGAACCGGGGGAAACCCAAGAAAAACTGCTGCGGCAGATACAGACAGCCTTTCTGCGCTTCAAACCATTTGTAACTTCCGGGCAGGTTGGTCTTACAGCGCCTTTCCAGACCTTGAAAACCCTGCTGGCGGATGTTGTAAAGTCCCGGTGTGTATACCATGTATCGTATACAGACTGGCATACCCGTGTAAACCTGCTGCCCTGGCAGATGGATCTTTTGTTTGCAAACGCCATCACCGTGCAGCTCACCTCCGGATGCTCCCATTTCTGCCGGCGGTGCAATGAATGGGCCCTGCCGGGTATCAGGTGTCATTTTTCCCACGATGCCGCAGCACAGATCATACAACAGCTT
>JAIVHE010000142.1 GCA_020201255.1 Desulfobacteraceae bacterium | reverse complement strand
TGCCTTTTCCTTTTTTGAAAAGTTATCTTTTGCATGATGATCATATTTGATTTTTCTTCGTTTGTCTCTAAAAATTTTATTCAATCATGATTGTTGGTGGTTTTATTATTTCTGCTTACCTTACCCCCCAATAACGACAATAACGCAAGCCTGACCCCAAGGCGGATGGGCCGGATGATGCGGTAGAGAGGGGTCAGCCGGGGCGGCAGCGGATACAGGGTCCATTCTTTTACCGTGGGCATGGTAAACAACCGGACAAGGTATCGTATCCGGTCCGGCAGCGAATCCCGCACTCGAAGGTGAAGCAGGGAAACCCGCCGGCTCAGGCTTTCTGAAAACCCTGCTTCCCGGGTTCTGATTCTTTCCAGAATATCTTCAGCCAGTTTTTCCAGGCCGGGATCCTGGACAATGGCGCTTTGCACGACCGGGTCGATATTAAACGGAAAATCCGTAATAGGTGCCATCGGAAAACTCTACATCGATACGCAGCTTACCGCCGGTCGCCTCGACATAGCGCTTAAGGGACGAGAGCTTGAGATCACGACCAAACTTTTCCATGCCCGCAACCGTCGGTTGTTTCACGCCAAGAGCCAGGGCGATCTCATCCTGGGTTTTGTTTGCATGTTCCCGCAGATCAGCCAAATGTATGCCCAACAGTATCTTCGCGGCTTTTTCCCGAGCATTGGCAACAACCTCCGGCTTTTCTGCCGCCAGCATCTGGTCAAGAGTTTTTGCCATAATTCTCACTCCTTTATCCACATCACAATCCCACACCTGATATTTTTTAATCTGAATTATAACTTAGATACTATATAGCCTTTAACCTATATAGTCAAGTACCTATCTATGACTGTGCCTTCATCACTTCATCATCTGCTCAGCCCAATACTTTACCCCCCAATAACGACAATAAACCAAGGTCACACGTAAGGAAAACCCCATCATGACGAAACATGAATACCCCCCCTTGGGGTAGAGTAGGCATTTTAATGCGTAATGAAATCGATCAGACGATTGCCGGTTCGGATTTCGTTAACGGCTTTGAAGTGTTCATCATATGTAAAAACGGCCAGGTTGTATTGAACAGCTGTTGCAGCAATCCACAAATCATTGGTGGGGATAGGCTTTCCCTTTTGCCTCAATTCTCTGTATATGTCTGCATAATGCCCTGCTGTTTCATGATCTACTGCTAAAATTTTTACACGGGGAGATTTTAAAAACGTTTCCAGTTCCTGCTTGTTCGATGATTCTCGATTACCCACAGCAAAGCCTGATAGCAGTTCACCGAGAACTATCGTATTTATTCCAATGAAATGAGAATGCCGGATAAGCTCAACTGCCGTCATATCACCCCGTTTGAATGAAGCATAGGCATTCGTGTCGATAAGAATCTTTTCTACTGCCATATACTTTCATCGACCTGATTGAACTTGTCTATTTCCCGGAGAAAATCATCAGCCTCTTTGCTGCTCCATGTCCCTGCCAGGGAATCAAGATCATGATACTCCATCAACCCAATTCTATTTTGGTCTAATTTCATCTGATCGTGAATAAGTTTGATGATTAAATCTTCTAAATTAACATTTAACTGTTTTGCTTTTTGGTTGATCCACTTGATAGAAAGTTCATCATGAATCGTAATTGTTTTTGGCATAAACACCCCACATGCAAACGTTTCATCGTCCATTGCCCCATACTATTCTATTTTTCAATATCAATTATAAAGTTTACTACGATTTATCAAATGCTGCAAATGAATAATTTCAGGAGTTAAAAGGGTCAGTCCGGCTGGCCCACCGCAGGGTGTCAGGATAGGAAGGAAAAGATATGGTTTGCATGTTCATGCTGCTTTACCCCCCAATAACGACAATAACCCAAGGTCACACGTAACGAAGGCCTGACCCCGCCACTCCGCTACCGTTTCCTGACGATAATGGTGCACTCTTTGTCCTCATCGAAAAGATAATCGATTCCGCTGGTCATGATAACCTGGACCTTGTTGTCGATGATCAGGTATCTGTCATGCTTTTTACGGAACTTCCGGACAACAGCTGCGTTTTCAGGCAGCTTCCAGTCACTGCAGATGCGCTTTATTTCCCCTGTCTTGTCTTTCGGAAATGGGACTGTACAATGAATAGAAAATGGCTTGTTCGGGAAAAACGTCTCAAAGAATTGTTTTGTGGATGACCAGTTGTCAACACTGTAGGGATCATGAATCACCACCCAGGACGCCTTTGCCAGCAATGCCTTCAGCCAGGCATGTATTTTGGTCCTTTTTTCACCCGGTTCACAGGTCAATGTGTAATTGCTGCGTATCGGAGAGAACCAGAGAATAATCCATCAGCTCATTTCCAGAAGTTCAGAAAGCGTAGAATCGAAAAAACCGCCGGGAAAGGCTGTTTCATGGCAGTCCTGATCCACAAAATGACCGCGCGCATTGATACCCAGACGGGAAAAAGGTGTTTTGTCGTCCGGCTTGTAATGAATGACACAACTTCCAGCACTCAGATTTTTTTTATACACTTCGTAACGGACCCTGTTCACCAGGTGTTCGCAATGGGTTTCAGCAATCACCTGCACCCCGTTTGAGGCCAGAAATGCAAACAGGCATCCCAGCCTGGCCTGGGCCGCCGGATGCAGATGGATTTCCGGATTTTCCATCAACAGCACATGCCCTGGTTCCGCCGTGAGGCACATCACCAGAAGCTTCAACAGATAACTGGTTCCGGCCCCACTGTTCAAAGGCGAAATTTCCCCGAGCTCCGGGGTATTAAAACTGACCCTGACCTGGAATTCGGTCACTTTTTCGACAACCGGCCCGACTTCATAACCGGTGATGAATGATAACCACCACGCAACTTGGGCTTTCAGGGTTTTGGCGGGTGCCTTGCCCTCCACCAGAGATTCATGAACCGGCTTGTCCTTGCGCCGCTCAAAATATCCCAGGGCATATTGTCCGCTCTCACCGATTTTCATTTCCAAATTCAGCTCCGCCAGTGCTTCCGGTCCGACCCTGTTGGCACAAAGATAAAACAGATTGGATTCATACGCCAGCACACCCGGTGCCACCGGTTCTGTCACGGCATTTCCACCCGCACTCAATGTCCGGTAAAGCGGGACGTCCCACCCTCTGCCCGTAATTTTGATCTCCACTGACGACGCATTGTCATAGCGGTTATACACCTCTAAAAATCGGGAAAAGGGCTTGACCACATCTTTCAGACGGACCAAATTCTCCTGTTCACAAATA
>JAIVHE010000141.1 GCA_020201255.1 Desulfobacteraceae bacterium | reverse complement strand
GGAAATTTTGCCCGGAACCATTCCTGCCAGCCGCCTTTGAGGGCGTGGACATCTGTGTAGCCGTCAGCCATGAATTTCCGTGCCAGACCGGCACTGGTACCTTCATTGGGTCAGGCGCAGTAAATCACCAGCCGGGTGTTTGCAGGATAGTCGTCTTTCCAGGCGGTGTAATTGCTCGGATCCACCCGCTGGGCCGTGATGATTTTAAATTCAGAAGCGGTCCAGTCTCTTCCCTGGCGGGCATCCAGGATGGTGACAGTCCCGGTGTCCATCCAAGTTTTCACGGTCTCCTTGGAAACAATTGAAACAGCGTCCCCTGCTGTGACAACAGACAGGGGCCAAATAAGAAATACGGCCAGTAATGCGGTTACAATCTTTTTCATGCTTTCCTCCTTGAACTAGGGTTAAAAGGGTATCATTTTTGTAAAGGGTTATAGAAAAAGACCGCCGGGTTTGTTTTTATGGGTCTTGAAGCCATAAAAGCCACCGGCAGTCAGGGCGATTGCCAGCATAAAAGCCATCATCATTATAATAAGCATGGTTTTATCCCCTGTCTTGAGAATAAATATTCCCGCGGCCAGGACAAGGCTCGCGGCAGCAGGTAAAACCAGGTGTCGGGTTTGCAGATAAAAGGCAATGCCTGTCACAGCCAAAGACAGCAGCCACAGAACAAATGTGGCCCGTATCCAGGATTCCAGCAAAGGACTGCCGGCCATACCCATTGCCATCATGACGGCAATGGTCCCTGCCAGCAGCACCGGCAGAACCCGGGGACGGTATGGTCTTTGTGCCGGCCAGCGGAAAAAATCCAAGGTCCATGCCGATCCATAAAAGAAAGGGCAGAAAAACAACCCCGGCACCAGGCATTTTTTTCCATGCCTCCTGTGGCATGGGTTCTCCTGACCACAACCCGTACACAATTAACAGCACCATGCCAAAGATTGCCGTGGCAACAAGCCAGATCTGGGCATGCAGCGCCACAAAAATACGGGTAAGATGGAGAATGCACAATATGGCCAGCAAAAGAAACGCAAATGCAAAGTTGGGAAACCGGTGCCAGAAAACTTCATTAAAAACAAATCCAGATGACACCAGAACCCCGGTGGACACAAACAAAACCGCAAATATCCGGACAACAAAAGGCAGATACACAGGCAGGGGACCCAAAAATTTCTGCAGGAGCCGGGCTTCGGACGCAGAATCAAAGGAAGCTGCCCCAAGGCTGGTGAAAAGACCGGCAAACACCATAAAGACCGCCATGGCCGGCAGGAGCAGACCAATGCTGTAATACCCGGTGTGACCCGCAACATTTGCCAGCATCACCAGGGTGTCCGGAGAAACGGCAATGCCCAGGCAGCAGGCCGCCGGTATAACTATCTGAAGCTGTTTCATAACCCTACACAATTGCTCCCGAGCATGAACTTCCCTCTCCTGCTGTACACCCGAAACAGTGATCTGAGATCATTATCTGTTTGTCGATTTCCTCCAGATCACGAATATCCCAAATTGACATGTTCTCTGAATTGATCTTGAGATTTTCCATTTGATTGAAATCACCGGCGCACCGAATACAGCCAGGAATGCATCAATTCAATATGCTGGAATCTGGATACTTTTTTTCCCACTTGCTCCAGCGGACATCATCTGATTTCATTTTCGGCAGCCAGCGTTTGAAATACTCGCCTTGAATTCCCATCAGTCCCTTTCGGTAAGGATACCATAGCGTTCCGGTTTCCCTGTCATACAGTACAAAGGTGTTGTCATAGGTCCATCCGGAGGGTGCCAGCGTCAAAGTCCGGCCGTCAATCCTGCGGCTGTACACAGCCGCCAAATCAGCCAGCGGTCAGTATCCCACGGCAATGGGTGAGCCGGCAATGGTGCTGTTTGCAATTTCATGCCGGGACAGCCTGGGGACCGAGTAAGCCCGGGCTTCACTGCCGCCGGTAATACCGATGACCCTCAGGCGTGACGAAACAGAGGTATCGCTTCACCATGACGGTCCTGGATATATATCTGGCCATTTTTCTTGTTAACCAGTGGAAACGCACAGGCTGAGGCGACAAGCCCTGCAGCAATCAATAGAACAAGTATGAATATTTTGTTGTAATATGACATGTTTCACCTCCCTGCCAGGTGATACAGATTCAGGGCGCTGACTGCCTGATCATGAACCGTCTGATTTCTTTCCAGCGCTGCAATGGCGATATAAGAATGAATTGATTTCATTTTCCTGCCTCCTGTCTTGGGTTGACTGTAACAAGTCTGTCGGGAAAAGGTGTTGAAGCTTACAGGGGTTTTGATCCTTCCATTGAATTAAGGACGTAAGCGGTTTAACCGCCAGTCATAAGGTTGATATGTGATGTGAATGTCTCCGGCATTTTCCTGTAAAAAGCGGCGGTCTTTCTCATTGTAAAGATATGGGGCAATAAACCGCAGACGTTCTTCCGGTGTATTGCCAAAATCATGGCCATACCATTTGAAAACCCTTGAAAGTTTCACTTTCCCGTGCTTTTGGTCAACTTGTATTCCCCCCTGAATTTAAAAAAGTTTTTCCGGATACGGTAAGGTCCTCATCCAGGTTTTCAGCAGTATAAATATCGATAGGCGGACAGGACTCTGATGCACATACCAGGGCAAAATGAATCCGGGGATCCGTCTTTTCAATGATATGTCCCAGCCTTGAATCATTGGTTCCAAAAGGCTTTAACAGGGAATGGGGCAGCCGGTGATTTCCCCTGAGTATGCCGTGTTCAATATCATCCGCAGTAAAAACCATCCCATTGATTCGATAAGAAATCCTTCGAAAAAACCGGGGTATCTCCTTAACCGAATCGAAAATACCCAGTGCGATGACTCCGTGAATCACCAGCACATTAAAAATATTTATCCAGAAAGCCAGCTGTTCGTTTCGCGTTTTAAGGGACGTCAAGTCAAACTGATTCAAGTACAAGCTGCATTTTACGTATTCATGATATATTTTTGAGTTGGCCATTTTCTCATAGGCAATCCTTCCTTCGGCCCCACGAAAATATGCACCTCTCAGGGTATTCATCAAGTGTTTCAAATCTTTGACAATACCTGTTGAATCGGGTTTTCCGTGCGGATTCCCATCGTTGAGGAAATACTTTCGGGTCATCAGCACTTTGTGCCCAATCTTTTGAGAAACCGTTTTATCAGGAACGGTTTTTTCAGACTCTGCCCTGGCCTTACACAGAAAAATCACGCTGTTGACAAAACCGATATGCGTGAAAGCCTGTGGAAAATTTCCCAACGCTTCTTTCCAAAAACCATCATATTCTTCGGAAAAAAGCCCCAGATGATTGGCGGTATTTTCCAATCGGGTCAAAAGGGTTTGTGCTTCTTCAAATCTTTTTTGACCGATGAAATTATCCACCAGCCAGAAACTGCAGACAAGAAAGACCCCTTCAGCACCCGGAAGTCCATCCTCTGCCTTGTACCGGAAAAGCAGCCCCTCCTCATTGGTAAGTTCCCTGCATATGGCTTCGACAGTTGAAATCATCCGGGGGTCATCATAGTCAAGAAACCCATAAAAGGGGATCAGTAAATTACTGGCGTCCAATGCATCTGATTCATAGTGCTGCACAAACGACTTTTTGGTCTTATTCCAGCCTTTTTCCAAAACCTCCTTTCGGATTTGTGTTCTGATGCTTGTCCATTGATCCAAATCTGCCGGAAATCCATATCGGCGTGCAATGGTGATACCCCGATCCAATGCTGTCCAGCACATGATCTTGGAATAAACAAAATGGTAGGGCCCGCCCCGCACTTCCCAAATGCCAAAATCCTTGGTTTTCCATTCTTTGACCACAGTATTGCAAATATCGTGCAGAAACGGCCATAAATCGAAATCAATTTTTCCTACATAGTTGGACAGTTTTAAAGCAGTGTCCATAATTTCGCCAAAGATATCCAGCTGTTTCTGGTCATGGGCGCCATTTCCAATGCGCACCGGCGAAGAGCCTTTGTATCCTTCAAAATGAGAAAGCTCTTGTTCTGCAGTTTTTGAATCCTTGCGAAGTCCATAAAGAATCCTGAGCTCAGGTCCGCTTTGCCGGATAACAGATTCCATCCAGCGCAAATAGGCTTCCATTTCCTCAAGGTGCCCGACATTGTTGAGTGCATCTACGGTAAGGGCTGAATCGCGTATCCATGAGAAACGGTAATCCCAGTTTCTCACACCACCGATTGTTTCAGGCAGAGAGGTGGTTGCAGCAGCACTGATGGCACCGGTGGGCTTAAATTCAAGCAGTTTCAGAACAAGTGCCGACCGGTCAACCAGGGGCTGGTATTTTTCCAGATCCAGGTCTATTCCTGTCTCGTTTTTATCAAGCCACCCGTACCAGTACTTTCTGGTTTCTTCCAGAGCATCTTCCCCCTCCTTTTTATGGAGTTTGCCCACAACATCATCGCCATGACAGAGCCGAAACCATAACCGGTCTCCTTTTTTCAAATGCCATGAGGCCGTTGCTTCCTCTTTTTGGATTGCCCAGTTTCCATGGGTGCAGTGAAGAACAAGCGTGTCATTCAGGCCCCGGGCAGTCAAGGCACCATTTTTTAATGCCAATGATGTTGTCTGCCTGGAATAATCAAATCTGGGATTGAAAAATCCTTCAACAATCAGTTCCCCCCGCGTGATTTCCACATAACGGTAGATTTTTGAAACTTCTGGTTCATGGTTTTGTTCACCATCCCTGGATACGGCCATGAAATCGACAAGCTTCATGATACCGCTGCGGGTGCGGAACAGAGTATTCAAAATATTGGTTCCTGACTGATACCTGACCACAGAATCCCAATCTCCGGCAGGTTTTATGGAAAAGCTTCCTCCTTTGTTTTTATCGAGGATCGCGGCGAAGACACTGGAAGAATTCATATAAGGCAGACATAACCAGTCAATGCTGCCGTCATTTCCCACCAGGGCCAGGGTATGTGAATCGCCGATGATGCCGTAATCGCTGATCTTTTTATACATTCTTGTGCTCATCCTCCTAATCCTGAAGCCGTTGTATCTTCTTATCATTTTTTTATTACTTGTGTCTTTCTATAATTGAAAAAATGCGCTTGCAGATAATCACGAATATCAAAGAAATCAGACCACAGTTCACAGGATGAATCGTCACGGTCTCATTGTGCAATTCCAGCAGCGTATGACCGCAGTGATTGAGAAAAGCAAAAGGGTTACAGCTGCTCCACCCACAGGGATTTGTAATCAAAG
>JAIVHE010000309.1 GCA_020201255.1 Desulfobacteraceae bacterium | reverse complement strand
TCTGTGTTGTGGACGGGCAGGGCGGCGGCATCGGTGCGGTTATCATAAAAAAACTCAAAGACCGGTTCGGTGAACAGATCGAGATCATTGCGTTAGGGACCAATGCCATTGCAACGTCCCAGATGCTCAAGTCCCGGGCCAACAAGGGGGCATCCGGCACCAATGCCATTATTCAGACGGTACAAAAGGCGGATGTGATCATCGGACCCGTGGGCATCATCATGCCCCATGCCATGATGGGGGAAGTGACCTGCGAGATCGCTGCGGCCATCAGCCTGTCAGATGCCAGAAAAGTGCTTTTGCCCCTGGGCCAGGAAAATATCGACATTGTGGGTGTGGCAGGACTGCCCCTGCCCATGCTGGTGGATGAGCTTATGGCATCCCATCTGTCTTTTATATGATGTAATGCAAGGTATATGATGTAATAATGCAAGGAGATTCAGACATGTGTGAAGCAAACGCATATTTTACGCAAAATGGTACCCAGACCCTGATCATGGAAGCAGTTGACAAGGTGGAGCCGGATGAAGACGGTATCCGCCTGGTTTCAATTTTCGGGGAGCAGAAATTTGTCAAAGGACATATCCACTCATTGTCCCTGGTGGACCACAAGGTGTTTATTGCACCTGCGTGAGTGTATTTGTGCAGGCGGAACAAAGGAGTAGAACACTTTTTTCAAAAGCCCAAAGGCCTATATAAATTGGCAGTACCACTAAAAAAGGCAATGGGGGCTGGTCTACAACCAGCCCCCATTGCCTGTGTTTTTTTATGTCCGGGTATTTACCAGCCCATGGTCAGGTAATCATGCATGGAGTTGGCAGCAGCCCGCCCAGCCCCCATGGCCAGAATCACGGTGGCTGCACCGGTGACGATGTCGCCGCCGGCCCATACCGCTTTTTTGGTGGTTTTACCGGTGAGCGGATCCGCTACTATATTGCCCCATCGGTTCAGGGACATGTTCGGGGTGGCATTGGTCAACAGCGGGTTGGCATTGGAGCCCACGGACACCACCACCAGATCGCAGTCGATTCTGTATTCCGATCCCTCAATTGGAACCGGCCGCCTTCTGCCGGAATCATCCGGCTCTCCCAGTTCCATTTTCAGGCATTCCATGCCCGTAACCCGTCCGTTTTCATCTCCGAAAAATTGGGTGGGGTTGGTGAGCAGCACAAACTCGATTTTTTCTTCCTGGGCATGGTGCAGCTCTTCCTCTCTGGCAGGCATCTCGTCTCTGGACCGTCTGTACACCACTTTGACAGATTCCGCGCCCAGACGCATGGCCGTTCTGGCCGAGTCCATGGCAACGTTTCCGGCCCCTAATACCACCACATTTTTTCCTTTGGCAATGGGGGTGTCGTATTTGGGAAACAGATACCCTTTCATGAGGTTGGTACGGGTCAGGTACTCATTGGCCGAATAGATGCCGATGAGGTTTTCACCGGGCAGGTTCATAAACCTTGGCAGTCCGGCACCCACACCGATGTAAACGGCGTCATATCCTTCTTCAAACAGTTCGTCAATGGTAACAGATGCGCCGACCACCGCGTTGCATTCAATATTGGCACCCATTTTTTCCAGGGTGGCCACTTCTGATGCCACGATCTCTTTGGGCAGCCGGAATTCGGGAATACCATAGACCAGTACGCCTCCGGGTTTGTGGGCCTTCACACTGCTCTTCCTGGGGACATACCCGGCCGCATACGGCAGGCAGGGCATTTCTTTCCCACAGCTTGTTGGCGGCACCGGAAAAATTATTTTCCGCAATCTTTGCAATGAACCCCGGGATGTCCACGGACACGGGACAGCCATCCACACAGGCCGGTTTCTTGCACTGCAGACACCGGCTTGCCTCGAGCAGGGCCGTGTCGTCGCTCAGTCCCAGGGGCACTTCTTCAAAATTTCTGCGTCTGATATCCGGGTCCTGTTCCGGCATCCGGGCCCGGTCTATTTTTTCTTTTTTTTCTGCCATGTATTCCTCCGTAAAAACCTACCGGTTGTGTTATTGTGCTTTGCATTTTTCAAAGGTTTCTAAACTTGTGCGCTCTTCGTCAAGATAGGATGCCAGGCGTTTGGCCAGCTCATCAAAATCCACCTTGTGGCCGTCGAATTCAGGGCCGTCCACACAGGCGAATTTGGTGTCTCCCCCCACGGAAACCCGGCAGCATCCGCACATACCGGTGCCGTCCACCATGATGGGATTCAGGCTGACAAAGGTTTTGACATTTTTTTCCTTGGTGATCAGGCTGCAGAATTTCATCATGGGAATGGGACCGATGGCCACAGCCAGATCCATATTATCTTTTTCCAGGACATCTTTTAATACATCTGTGACAAATCCGTGGTGACCGTGGGATCCGTCATCTGTGCAGATGTGAAAATGATCGGATGCAGCCCGCATTTTGTCTTCCATGATCAGCAGGTCATAACTTCGAGCCCCTAAGATGGTGGTGACCTCGTTGCCGGCCTGTTTCAATGCCCTGGCAATGGGGTGCAGCACGGCAATGCCCGTACCACCGCCCACACACACCACTTTACCAAAATTTTCAATATGGGTGGGGGCACCCAATGGTCCGATCAGGGCGAAATATACATCACCAACCTGCATTATGATGGTCCCCTGGGCCATTTCCTCACGATTGACAATTTTTGCCATTGCTTCCTCCTGTTGTCATAAACCATATTGTCAGCAGCATCCGGCTGCAACGATATTTTTTTAGGGTTTTATATTATAGTAAAATCCGCATTTTAATTCAATAAAGTTGATAAAATCAAGAAATAAAATCACTGATAATTATTAAAATCAATAAATCAATAAATCATTAGATATCCATGTCATCTGGCAGGATGACGGCTCCTTTTTTTTGCTTCCATGTCCGTAATTCTTTTTTTTGCCGGGCCAGAATGTCAAACAGCCGGCCGGGAATGTTTGCTTCTTTGGCATAGGCGTTTTCCTGCAGTTCGATGCGCGCAATGATATGGTCCACATACAGGGAAAACTGCCGGTCATACAACGCTTTGGGATAGGGCTTGTCGATGATGTCTTCAAATAAGGGGACCAGGTCCCGGTACAGGGGCAGGTTGCCCATGGGGGTTTTGATAGCTTTCACCTCATGGTGTGCATACCGTTCCAGCCATGCCAGCCATACCTTTACATCTTTTTTTTCTCCCAGCAGGTTATTGGAATCTCCCCCCCGGGCTTTGTCGGTGAGAAAATAATTCAGGCCCGCCATTACAGGGGTGTATTTTTCATTGATTTTTGGGTTTCCGAAAAATTGGAACTGGGCATCCATGTAATCGCCCAGGGCGCCGGGTATAAACGGGGCATTGGCCCAGGGCGCCCGTTTCACACCGGTGGCACCCACTTCCGTGGCAGTGGCGGCGGATACGATACAGGCCCCGATGACCACTCCATGGTCTGTATCAGGGGCCACCCATACCGGCGGCATGGTGTCGGCATCTCTGCCGCTGTAAGTAAACACCCGGGTCAGGACCCCTTGGGGATTTTCCGCTTCTTCAGAATAATTGTCCAGACAGGTGGACCGCAATGTACACCGGGAGTTGGGATGGGACATGGGAACCGGTTTTCCTTTGTCATCTATCATGCCGGCATGCCATTGCCCCTGGAAATTGATCCCTTTTTCCGGGTGGGGTTCATTGCTGCCCACCCAGTGGGGGATCTTGTTTTCATCAATGAGCACATTGGACCAGATGACCTCATACCCGGGCTGCCGCAGCACTTTCATGAGCAGCGGATCCCCTTGCTGGTTTACATCTTCCACAATGCCGAAGATACCGGCTTCCGGGTTGATCGACCGGATACTGCCGTCTTCGGCAATCCACATCTGGGCCAGATCATCTCCCACAAACAGATTGCCTGCCATGGCCGTGGTGGTTTTGCCGCACCCGGAAGGGGCGGCTCCTGCAAACCAGGTAACACGGTCATTGGGCCCGTGGATGCCGGTGATGAACATATGCTCGGATAATTCCTGCCCCTTGCCCCGGTTTACCGCCTTGTCCACGGCAAACCTGTGGTTGCCTTTTTTGAGCAGCAGGGTATTGCCGGCATAGGTGCATTTAAAGCTGTAGGTGGTCTGGTACTGCCGGTCCATGAACACCCGGGCACTGGGAAGATCTTCAGGCCGGTTCAATCCCTGGGAATGGACATTGGTGAAAAAATGCCCCAGGGTTGCCACTTCCTTGTCAAAGTCAGCATAGGCATTGCGGTATAACAGTTCCGCACTGTGGCTTACGTATGCGGAACTGGTGATTTCCAGGGCCGGATTGGAAACAAAAGATCCCACAGGCCCCCGCATATAAAATCCCACCATCATGGTCTTGCCCTTCATGATATCAGTCATGTTGGTCTGAATATCTTCCAGGGCATTTTCCCGGTTCATGCGGTTGGCAAGAGACGATATATGGTCCTCCGGGTTGGCAATATAAAAGGTTCTGTCCACGATCCTTCCCTGTTCACCGGCCAGGTCGAAATGAATGGTATGGTTTTCCATGGCGAGCGCGCTTTCCTCACCGGTTTCCAGGGCCAGGTTTCGGATAAAATCCTGGTCTTTTGAAGAACCTGTGTTGATAAAAATTGTATCTGGATTACAAATGACAATGGCATTGGCAATCCGTTTTACAATATCCGGATTTGTAATTTTCAGGATGCGGTCCAAATGGACAGCATCCATCCGCCGGGCAAAAATCTTTTTGGCTTCCTCGACGGATGTGACTTTCCCGAGTACATTTAAAATATCCATGTCAGTATCCATATTAATGATCAATTATGGTGCAGTTTATTATGTATGGTGCATCTTTTTCTGTATTGTTTAAAAAATATTCTAAATTTTGATTTTTTCTTCTACCATTTACCAGACAAAAATCAAATGGTATATTGCATTTATTGTAAAAAAATGCTGTGCTGCATTATGATAGACATCACCACTTTTTGTCGATAACCGGATAATCATCCATGCACCAGACAACAAACCACCAGGATAAAGCCATCATGACCTTTTCTGTATTTGCAGACCTGCACAACCATACCCTGGCATCGGACGGTGATTTTTCACCCCGTCAGCTGGTGCAAAAGGCAAGGATCAACAACATCAGCGCCATCGCCATCACAGACCATGACACCCTCAAAGGCCTTGCACAGGGTCTGGCAGCAGGAAAAGAACAAGGTGTACAGGTGATTCCCGGGGTGGAGGTGTCTGTCCGGTTCAACCGTTCGTTGTTTACAGGTACCCTGCATCTGCTGTGTTATTTTCTGCCGGACCGCCTGTCGGATCAAGCGTTTGTGGAGGATTTCGAAGCCCTTCTGTCGGACGGCCGGGGAGAAGCGCTGGTCAAAGCCCGGATAGCCCGTATTAATAAGGTTTTCGGTCCGGACGGTACCACTCCTTTGCTGAAACGAGCCCTTGTGTTTGCAGATATCGCCGCCTACAGCACCAACGCTAGTCGGCGGCATTTTGCCCTGGCCTTGTCTCACAGATTGGGCATAGAAGACAAAAAAACCATCAATCAGATCATCGGCAATGCCAGCCCCGCCTACCTGCCGTCCGGCATTGCACTGGATGCGGTGGCTGATTTTATCAAAAAACAGGACCTGCTTGCGGTCCTGGCCCATCCCGCAGCCGGCTCTTTTCCCGGACAAGGCCATTACAAAGAAGTGCTGCCTCCCGTGGATACCGTGGAAAAGATGCTGCCTGAATTTCTGGCAGCCGGCATCCGGGGCATTGAGGTCTTTTATCCTGGTCATACAAAAGAACACCGGGCAATCCTGCTCTCCTGGGCAAAGACCCACCAACTTCTGGTGACCGGCGGATCTGACTGCCATGATGACACGGAACGTCCCCCGGCAGTGGCAGGTATATCACAAGCGGATTTCAAACGGTTTTACGCGGGCTTGTCATAGACTGCAAGGAATATGCGTGACCATCAGTCCATGATCCTTTGGTGGCAGTGCCGGAAGAATGCGCAGCCCATGGGGCAGCAGATCTTATGGTTTCGGGAAACGGGCGAATCCGGCTGTCATGCAGGCCAGGGCCGCAAGGGTACATGCGCCTGCAATAAGACTGATGGCCAGTATGCCGGTATGGGACCAGAGCATTCCCCCGCAAAAAGCCCCTGCCACCCGGCCCAGGCCGCCGATGGCATAAAAGGCCGACATGGTGGAGGCCCGCAGCTCCGGCATCAGTTCCGTGGCCAGGCCCATGGCGGTTACAATGGTAAATTCAAAACACAAAAACACCAGAAACAATCCCCCCAGTACATGGGGAACCCCCCGGTCCAGTGCCGGCAGCAGAAAATAAGCCCCTGCCGTCAGAACCATTCCGATGAAGATGGTGCGCAACAGCCCCACCCGGTCGGAAAAAAAAGCGGTGATCGCCTCGCCTGCCACCTCGGCAATACCGATGAGGATAGTGCCCAAACCAATGGCGGCCAGAGAAAGGCCATAGGATTGTTCCAGCCAGGCACCATACACCACAAACAAAGTGTCAGACCCCAGGGCCATGAAAAAGGCAAACCCTAAGATTCCCAGCACCTGCCGGTTTTGCATGATCAGTTTCCAGTTGGCGATCACCATGGCGTTGGTCGCTCTTTTTTTCTTGTCTGCCGGGCCATCTTCCGGCATGAGGCGAAAGATCAGAAAAAAACAGGCCATTCCCAGGATCCCGATGGCCAGAAACGGGGTCTGGAAGGAAAATTTCTGGATGGCCAGCCCGGCCAGGGGGATTCCCAAAAGGGTTGCACCAGCCCAGGCCAGTTCCGTGATACCGATGAATTTTCCCCGCTGATCAAACGGAATATGGCTGCCGATAAAGGCCTGAAAACTGGGATCGAAAATGCTCTTTGCAAGGCCCGCCAGAAACAGGCTCAGCATCAGGACCCCATACAAGGGGATGAAGCCTGCGGCAAAACAGCCGATGCACAGCAGCACCAGAGCGATGAGTATGAGGCGTTTGTTGCCATACCGGTCGGCAAAGGATGCCCCGACAGGCCCTAATACTGCTGTGGCCTGGTTCAGGGCGATCACCGATGTAATGGCGGCCAGATCCACACCAAGTCCTCTGGCAAAGGCCGGGGCAAATGGATAGACCATCCGCCTGGCCGTGTTCAGCAGCAGTTTGGCAAGGGTGGTGACAATGAGGAGGCTGTAAAATTGTCGAGGGTTTTTTGTCATGGCAGTATATTCGAAATCAAACGACAACCAGTAGATGGAATTTATCAAATATCAGCATCAGTCCCATGAGTACCAGGAGTCCTCCGGCCACCTTGTTGATGACGGCAATGAACCGGGTGGCTTTTTTCATAAATTCCATCAGGGATGTGATAAAAAAAGACATGAGAATAAACGGCAGTGCCAGACCGGCCGAGTAGATGGCCAGCAGCCAAACCCCCTTGGCCAGGGTGTCCTGGTTTCCCGCCACAATCAGGATGCTGCCCAGCAACGGACCGATGCACGGGCTCCACCCGGCCCCGAATGCCATACCGATGATGAATGTGCCCAGCAGATGAACCGGTTTTTGTTTCAGGTGGATGCGCTTTTCAAAGGCCAGGGCCTTGATGTTGATGATACCCAGCAGGTGCAGCCCGAAAATAAAAATAATGGCGCCTCCCAGATACCGGACCACATAGGCATATTGGGTAAAAACAGATCCCAGAAATGAGGCCGAGGCCCCGAACATGATGAAAACAAAAGAAAACCCCGCCACATAGGCCAAAGTGGACAGGATCACTTTTTTGCGGGTCTCTTGTCTGCCCCGGGTGAGTTCATCCAGAGAAAGTCCGGTGATAAAGGAAAAATATGCCGGTATCAGGGGCAGAATACACGGGGATAAAAAGGAAAGCAGTCCTGCGGCAAATGCTGCCGGAAAAGTTATGGTTTCTGTGAACACGCAAAATTTCCTTTAGTATGAAAGCTGTTAGCTGTTAGCCGTTAGCTATTAGTACGCAATTCTTCGTTTCCAGTAAACAAAATTTTCCCTGCTGTTACCACCGGCTAATGCTTTCATACTTTGTTGTGCCCACCAGGACATGGGTGTTTATATGAAAGCCGTCAGCCGTTAGTACTCAGTCATCAGCCGCCAGTAAACAATTACAACTGTTTTCTTGCTGATAAAAAGCGTTAACAGCTAACCGCTAAAAGCTAATCGCTAACATTTAACAGCTTTCATCATTTGTTGTGCCCACCGGGGCATGGGCGGTATTATGAAAAATTTTGGCAACATGTCAGCTGTCAGACTAATGCATTATCTGCCGGGTTTCAAGGTCTGTGATACTGTATTTTACCCTTTGTGACAAATATCCCGACGTTTTTTCTTTACTTGTCGAAATTATGCCATATGATAAACCGTAACCAGACAGGTAAAAAAAAATTTTTGCGGCGATTTTTTACGCCCAAATGATGGGAATGGCAAAAAGGGGGAAACATGGATAAACTGGATGCAATTTTTGCACCAGAGACCATTGCGGTTATTGGTGCCTCAACCCAAAAGGGAAAGGTGGGGCATGATATATTTGCCAATATTTTGTCCGGCGGGTATAAAGGCACTTTATATCCGGTGAATCCAAAGGCAAAATCGGTTCTCAGTGTAAAGTGCTATACCACGATCACCAATATTCCCGATCCCATAGATCTGGCCATGATTATTCTGCCGCCTGGGGCTGCGCTGGCATCGGTGCAGGAGTGTATTGACAAGGGCGTAAAAGGCATTGTCATTGTTTCGGCCGGATTCAAAGAAGTGGGTGGTGAAGGTGCTGATATTGAAAAACAGATAAAAGCCCTGTGCACCGATGCCGGGGTCCGCTTGGTGGGGCCCAACTGTCTGGGGGTGATCAATCCGTCTCCCAGGGTATCGTTGAATGCCAGTTTTTCGGCCCGCATGCCCGAGGCGGGGAATGTGTCGTTTATTTCCCAGAGCGGTGCCCTGTGCACAGCTGTGCTGGATTATGCAGCAGACAAGGGATTTGGGTTTTCAAAGTTTATTTCCATCGGTAACAAGGCAGATGTGGATGAGCTGGATCTGCTGCGCTATTACCATAAGGATCCGGATACGGATGTGGTCATGATCTATATGGAAGAACTGAGCCGCAGTGCAGAAGAGTTTATCACTGAAGTGCGGAAAATGACCTCCGGCACCCACCCCACCCATGTGATTGTCATCAAGTCCGGCTCTTCTGTCGCAGGTGCAAGGGCTGCCGCATCCCATACAGGTGCCCTGGCAGGATCGGATGTCATTTATGACGGCCTGTTCACCATGTCCGGTATTTTGCGGTGCAAAACAGTAAACGAGCTCTTTGACTATGCCCAGGCCTTTGCTGCTAATAAATATCCCACAGGTGACCGGGTTGCCATTGTCACCAACGCCGGGGGCCCGGGGATTATGGCAACGGATATGAGTGAACAGTCCGGATTGAAACTGGCCAGATTTTCCGAAGAAACCATAACGGAATTGAAAAAATATCTGCCGTCCACAGCCAATTTCCACAATCCCGTGGATGTTATCGGAGATGCAGCAAAAGACCGGTATGAGAATACGTTGGCTACCGTTCTGGCGGACAGGGGGGTGGATGCGGTGTTGATCATCTTGACCCCCCAGTCTATGACCGATGCCATTGGTACGGCTGAAGCCATTGTCAGGATTGCCCAAAACTCCATTAAACCCATTTTGTGCGCGTTCATGGGCATTGTTGATGTGTCTGACGGGGTCAAACTGCTCCAGCAGCACAAGGTGCCGGTATATCAGTTTCCGGAAAGCGCGGCCCGCTCTTTGGGGGCTTTGCGGGAGGGAATGAAATGGCTGTTCAGAAAAATTCTGCCCCAGTATAATCTGGTATATGACAAAGAAAAGGCCGGAAATATTATCGCAAAATATTTATCCCAGGGCCGGTATGTCTTGGGGGAACTGGACGGCAATGAAATTCTGAAATGCTATGGGTTTACTATTTTACCCATGGCCCTGGCAAAAACAGCAGATGAGGCAAAACATATTGCCAGGGATCTGGGGTATCCTGTGGTCATGAAGATTGTATCTCCCCAGATTCTTCACAAGTCCGATGCCGGGGGAGTGCGGGTGAGACTGGAGAATGACCGGGCCGTTGAAACTGCGTTCAAAGAGATTATGGAAAATGCAAAAAAATACGACCCGGATGCCCATCTGGAAGGGGTACTGGTGCAGCAGATGGCACCTGCCGGCAAAGAAGTGATTCTGGGGATAACCTGGGATCCGGTATTCGGCCATGCAGTCATGTTCGGACTCGGGGGGATTTTTGTGGAAGTCTACAAAGATGTGGCCTTTCGGCTGTCTCCCATGGGTAGAAATGTTGCCAGGCGGATGGTCAAAAGTATAAAAGGGTATCCCATCCTCAAAGGATTGCGCGGAGAAGCACCATCTGATATCGAAGAGATTGAAAAAAATATTGTTTCTCTCAAAGCCCTGGCGGACGATTATCCAATGATCAGGGAACTGGATATCAATCCGCTTTTTGTGCATGAAGCAGGCAAAAAAACAACCGTGGCCGATATTATTATCCGGCTTGATGACAAGGTGAAAACCCATTAAAGGAGATTTCGAATATGCCTGAAGGAAACGGTTTTATTATCATGGAATCAGCAAAAAAAGCAGCAGAAAAAGAAGCCGGTCGAAAAGATACTTTTCCCAAGGTGGATTTCTCAAGTTTTATTCTTTCTATTTATTCTTCCGGACTGGTGCAATTGGGAAAAGTGGAGGACCCTTCTTCGGGAAAGATCCAGAAAAATCTGGCCATGGCCAGGCACACCATTGATATGATGGCCATGTTTTCACAAAAAACCCAGGGGAACCTGAACAAGGATGAAGAAAATTTAATGCGGGCGCTTCTGAGTGAAATCCGGCTGGCCTATGTCGAGGCAACTGGTTGATGCACCATCAGGCCTCATTTGCCAAGATCAATCTGTTTTTGTATGTCACCGGCAGGCGGTCTGATGGATTTCACGATCTTTTTTCTCTGATGACAAAAATCACGCTGGCAGATGACATGGTATTTGGATTTCACGGGGATGGGGTGTATGTGACCTGTGACCATCCAAAGGTGCCTGCAGATGCAACCAATCTGGCCCACCGGGCAGCAGTTCTGTTTTTTGAATCCTGTAAAAAATGTGCAAAGCCAATATCCCTGGACGGGGTTACAATTCATATAGACAAAAACATCCCTGTAGGCGGCGGACTCGGAGGTGGCAGCAGCAATGCAGCCACCGTATTGATGGTATTGAATCAGTTCTGCCAAAATCCTTTTTCCAAAAATGAGTTGATGAAGATGGGACTTTGTCTTGGGGCTGATGTCCCTTTTTTTCTTTTTGGCAGTCCGGCCCTGGCTACCGGGGTGGGAGAAACGCTTATCCGGGCTGAAAATCCGGGATTTCAGCATGTGGTATTGTGTGATCCCGGTATCCATGTCCCCACTGCCTCGGTGTTTAAAACCCTGGATTTTTGTTTGACATCCCACCAGAAATATACTATAAAATCTGCTTCGGATGCTCTGCTGAAGGGACAAAAGATTGATATCCGGCAATATGTACACAATGATCTGGAAGCGTCAGCCTTCAGGTTGTACCCGGAAATCAAAACCACCAAAGATGAGATGGCGCGGTTGCTGCAAAGGCCTGTATCCATGTCTGGAAGCGGTGGGTCTCTTTTTGCTTTTTATTCGGAGCAGAAAAACGCAAAGCAGGGATATGAGACGCTTTGCAGGCGGTGGCCCGGTGGGGAAAAAAAATTTTTTTTAACCGCAATGCATAATGGATGAAACACAAATGGTAAATGTACTGGGGCGTCGTCAAGTGGCAAGACACAGGGTTTTGATCCCTGCATTCAGAGGTTCGAATCCTCTCGCCCCAGCCATCGTTTTTATGACATTATAAAAAAGAGATATGTTATGAGTGGGTTATCGATTTTTGCAGGAAATTCAAATCCCCTGCTGGGTGACAGAATAGCTGAATATCTTGCAAAACCGTTGGGAAAATTAAAGGTTACCCGTTTCAGCGACGGGGAAATTCAGGTCGAAATCCTTGAAAATGTCAGAAAGCAGGAAATCTTTGTGCTTCAGTCCACATGCAAGCCTGTGAATGACCATCTGGTGGAGCTGCTTCTGTTGATAGATGCGTTCAAACGATCTTCTGCCAGTCGGATTACCGCTGTCATTCCCTATTTCGGATATGCCCGCCAGGACAAAAAAGTATCCCCCAGGGTCCCCATTTCCGCCAAGATGGTGGCGGATCTTTTAGAGAACACAGGGGTTGACAGGGTCATTACCATGGACCTGCATGCCGGCCAGATCCAGGGATTTTTCAGTGTGCCCGTGGACAACCTCTATGCCGCCCCCATCATCATTGATGATATCAGAACCCGGTACCCTGAAAATCTGGTGGTGGTTTCTCCGGATGCCGGCGGTGTGGAGCGGGCCAGGGCCTATGCCAAGCGCCTTAACTGCAGCCTTGCCATTGTTGACAAGCGCAGAAGTGCGCCAAACCAGGCCAAAGCCATGGCCATCATAGGGGATGTCCAGGATAAAATCGCCATTGTCATAGATGATATGGTGGACACAGCCGGGACCCTGACAGAGGCTGCCGGTGTGATTCGTGAAAAAGGAGCCAGAAAAGTGCATGCCTATTGCACCCACCCGGTATTATCCGGTCCGGCCATTGACAGAATCACCAAATCATCTCTGAGTTCTCTGGTTGCAACAGATACCATCCCTTTGTCAGAAGAGGCACAAAAATGTGAGAAGATCAGAACCCTGTCCATTGCAAAACTTGTGGGAGAGGCCATCATGCGCAGCTACAGGGGTGATTCGGTTAATTCTCTATTTATATAAATGATGTATTATCGCAGATTATTTTAACGCGCTATTTTTATTGTCTTCTTGTAATAGCGGACACGGAGGAAAATGCTTTGGAACTTATTACGTTAACTGCAACAAAACGCGACACCAAAGGAAAGGGTGCTGCCAGAAAAATGCGCCGGGAAAAAACCATGCCTGCGGTCATTTACGGGCCCAAGATGGATCCTTTGATGCTGTGTCTGGAAACCAGCGAGTTTGATAAAATCATCCGGGACAGGGGATCATCCGGTCTGTTTTTGAATTTGAAAATCCAGGGAGAAGATGCCAAGAGCAAGGTGGTGATGCTCAAGGATCTGCAAATGGATACCTATGGCATTGAATATATTCACGCGGATTTCCATC
Source organism: Desulfobacteraceae bacterium (assembly GCA_020201255.1). GTDB lineage: Bacteria > Desulfobacterota > Desulfobacteria > Desulfobacterales > Desulfobacteraceae > Desulfotignum. The sequence goes on along the minus strand of JAIVHE010000309.1, from coordinate 2,127 downwards.
AGATTGATATGGATACCCTGGTGACGGTGTCAGTACCGATAGTACCGGTAGGTGTCAGCAAAGGGGTGAAGGACGATGGCGGCATGCTCCAGATCATCCGCCGTGAACTGGAAGTAGTCTGTAAGCCCGGAGATACCCCCGAGCGTATTGAAATCGATGTCACTGGTATGGAGATCGGAGATGCTGTCCACGTGGAGGAGATTGATCTTGGCGATGCGGTGGAAATCCCCCATGATGTGAATTTTACCGTGATTACCATTGTTCCGCCTGATGCCGGTGAAGATGAAGAAGAGCTGGCAGAGGAAGAACTGATGGAAGATGTTGATGAAACGGAAGGCGAACCGGTTGAAGAATCCTCTGAATAACCTGCTGTATGTGTTATGACAGATGCAACCTGCAAAATGATAGCGGGTCTGGGAAATCGATGCCCTGGATGACACTGTGGCATCTGCGGCACAAGCCTGCCGTCTTATTCTTTCCCGGGGGGTTGTCCGGGCTATGAACCAGGTGAATACCAAACGCTGAACAGTGATCACCTTTTTTTACGATAGTTTGGTCGTTTAATGCTTGTATACGTTATGGTTTCCGGTTACAATTTTTACCTTTTTTGAATCCAAGTGACTGAAACCGCCTTTGGGAGCGGGCATAGCAATTATTTTTGTTGACAATCTTGTGAAAATGTGATTACATGTCTGAGAATAGGCAAATTGTTTTTAACAAATCAAGGCGGGCTATCCAATGGTTGAAAAATCCAAGAACACAACGGCTAAGGTGAACAATTCAATTAAAAAAGCATTTGCAAAAGGAGATCTGGCGGTTTATCCGGCACATGGGGTTGGCTGCATCGAGTCAATCGAAAGCAAGGAGATAAACGGCGATACCATGAATTTTTACATGATGAAAATCGTGGAAAACGGCATGGTCATCATGATCCCCACATCCAATGTCGAATCTGTGGGATTGCGGGAGGTGATCCCGGAAAACGAAATTCCAAACGTGTACAAGGTGATGCAGGAAAAGGCCCAGAACGGCGACAACCAGACATGGAACCGCAGATACAGAGAATACATGGACAAAATCAAAACCGGATCCATTTATGATGTTGCTGAAGTGTTCCGGGATCTTTTTCAGCTCAAACTGGAAAAAGATCTTTCCTTTGGTGAGCGCAAGCTGCTGGATACAGCCCAGAACCTTTTGGTACAGGAATTGTCAACGGCAAAGGATATCGATGAAATGGCCATGATGAAAGAAATCGAGAACCTGTTTCAATAGCCTTTTTCCAGGATTTTGTATGAAAAACCGACGGCCAGGCAGTGTCCGCCGGTTTTTTTTTGACAACCTATGAAAATAGATTTTTCCATTCCTTTGGAATCCACTGGTCAACGGCTGGATTTTATCGTTTCCCGGACAGTCCCGGGCTGTACAAGGTCCATGGCTGCCGCATTGATCATTCAGGGAAAAATCAGGATTCTTGGTCACATAAAAAAACCTGGATACCGGGTTAGGCAATCAGACAGGGTAACCGGGGTGATTTTTCCGCCGGAAGCGCCCAGGCTGGTGAATTCAGACTCCGGGCCCATCCATGTTGTCCACGAAGATCCCCATATGATTGTACTGGACAAACCCGCGAATCTTGTGGTTCATCCCGGACCGGGCAACCAGTCCAATACCCTTGTCAACAGACTGCTTTACCATTTCCCAGACCTTAAAGACGTGGGCGAAGACCCCATTCGACCGGGAATTGTGCATCGCCTGGACAAGGATACAAGCGGACTGATTCTAGTGGCCAGAACGCTTCAAAGTCTGGATTTTCTTCAAAAAGAATTTACACATCACCGGGTGGAAAAAACATACATGGCCCTGGTATCAGGAGCCACCCTTCCGGATACCGGCGAGATTTCGCTTCCCGTGGGCCGGCATCCAACACACCGCAAGCGCATGGCTGTCATCCCTGATACAGGCAAACCCGCCCGGACATCCTGGCAGGTGTGCAAGCGATTTGCACGTACCTGCCTGGTACGTATACAACTTCATACCGGCCGTACCCACCAGATCCGGGTTCATTTCTATGATATGGGCCATCCCCTGCTGGGGGACCGGGTATATCAATACCGCAGAAACCGTAAA
>JAIVHE010000140.1 GCA_020201255.1 Desulfobacteraceae bacterium | reverse complement strand
CTATAACAGGCTTCAATTCTATTTATTGCAACGGTCTCAATTCTGGAAAGCTCGGCTTCCATCTTGCCCGCAATATACCACAAATCATAGGCCTGTTGCATGCGCAACCAAAGACCTGGGCCATTGCCTGCAAACTTGCCAATTCTAAGTGCCATTTCAGTCGTAATTGGATGAGTACAGGCTAATATACGATGAAGCTGTTGACGAGAAACACCCAGTTTCCTCGCCGCTTCACTAACCGATAGCCCAAGATTTTCCAGTACATCTTCACGCAAAATCTCTCCTGGATGTACTGGGGGTCTTTTTAACGGGCGTGAAACTAAAAATTCTCCCATAGCGTTACCTTTTAATGATATGGGTATGGCTCTTTTGCAGAAATGCATAATAAACTGAATATATTCGATTATTTTTTTAAACTGTTCTGGCTATCGTAAAAAAAGAGGACGTAGCTCTTTTGTCTTTTTTTTATTCCGCCAATATTTTGATTCACCCATTCCCATTTCGTCTGTCCTTTGGATTTACTTGATGACTCGAAGCTTTGGTTTTTTATCAGCTAACCTTGATTTTGTAGTATCAGGAACAACGCCGTCAGCATAGTAAGCTTGATGATTGCGTTTATATTCACACGCCTCATGAAACACCCAGTACTCACCGAAGTCTTTGCTTGACCGTAAAGCCCTCAACTTCAATACGGCTTCTGCGCCCAAAAGGGTCCATTTGGCACCTGTAATTTCCATTCGATCTTTTACAAGATGTCGGCATGCCCCCTCTATGACTCCGGTGGCAACGGGGAGTCCGTCAGCAAGATAATGATCGTATCGTATATAGGAAGATTTGTTTAACAGGTAGGTAGCACAACTGTCTACAGGTTCACGGTCCTTCTTATTGAGTCCCTTTCTGGTCGCACTACGGCGCATTCCTCCTGCCATGGGCCCCGCCTTTCCCTGGAGAATTTTTTCAATGCGGTGTTGGACCCATTGTTCAAGTTTTGGGCCGGATTCAGGATAAAATACTCTACCGGCTTTCCAGAGGTACTCTATGACATGAATGATATCGACAACAATGGTCAGATCAATACCCCTGGCTTTGGCAATTTTACGTAAAATGTCGATTTGAGTATTGTTTCCATCCACTAGAGCGACCCATTTTTTCTCATGGTTTGGATCCCGATTTAGGGCCTCGGCAAAAGCCTGTTCAATAACCTCTTCAGGCTCTTTCTCAAGACTGGCCCATACCCGCTTGTTTTCTATGGGCGGAGGACGGCGTGCCTTATTGATGCGGGATCCCCCTTTGGAAAGCAGATCCTCAGGCGTACGTTCAAAAGGGGTTGTAGTATAAACGGCAGCTACAGTGGCCATACGTTTGGCGTTCTTTTTTTCTCCCTTGGAAAGCCGTTTCCCCATCTTTTGCCTGCGTTTCTGTGCTGCTTTACGTGTTTTTTCCCTAAGATCTTTTTCGTGCAGCACCACGCCTTTTCCGTCAGCTGTGATTACCAGGACGGAGCCTGTATTGTCATCTTCGGTTGAGCGGCATTGACGATTTTCATAAAAGGCGTCAAAATCCCAGGCAGCCCGCCTGACAATCTCTTCGGCCTGGCGCTTAGGCACATGACCACCGGTGGTTTTATCTATGGTTTCCACCACCTCTTCAAAGGAATTTTTAGCGGCCTCTTCAGCAACCCTGTGCTGAAACTCCAGCGAATAGAGTTCAGGGGCAAGATTCAGTTCAGCATCCAGGGGGTGAAGGCTCTTGCGACCTTTTTCGGCGTACCCCGCACGTTCCAATTTAACCCTGCCGAACACCGTCTCTATTTGACGCTCATGGCCTATTTTTTCGGTTCGCTTGGCACCGTCTGTGTCACGTACCGGTTCACTACATGTGCCGGGGCTACGGTTGTCAAGGTGTTCCTGAATCAGGGTCCGCATCAACTCACGGCCCCGTTTCTCCAGTTCCTTTTCCAATTGGCTCATGTCCATTGAATTGCCCTCTCCGGAATCAAGTAGACTGACGATATGCTCAAAAACATCTCTGCTCTGTTCATAGGCCCATTCAAGGTCGGAAAGTTTCGATGCGGCACCCATGGCTTACCTCCTTTCCCTAAGTCGCTGCCTGGCATTCTTAACCAGCGGGTATACCAGGATGGTTTTTACCTCGGCTTCGTTACGCCTGCAGGTTTTGTCCATTCGCCCGCGTCCAGTGGTCTCTCCCAATTCCTGCCAATTGGCAGCCCGGTAACATCCGCCATGATATTGATTTCGATGGACCAGGGTTTCCAGAAGAAGGGGCGTAACCCCGTACTGTTCCTCCCAGTCGGACCGAAGGTGGTCAATGGAGGCGGAAAGCATGCTACTTGCCAGATTTCGGATTTTAGCCAGCACCAGAAAACGGCTGTTGTTCACCACCTGTTGGAGGGCCTCACCCCGCCTCTCATCATCCCAACCGATCCATTGGTCCCTTGCTTTCATCCGCCAGGCCGGACTGGAAAACTGGATACACCCCACAACCTCCCGCCCGGGCCGGGTCACATGGACCAGATATTGGATCCTTGCCCCAAAGGGCATGGCATAGCCCAGGTAGTGGTAGCGGCTGATAAGATCCCGGATAAGGTGCCGCTGCTCACGGTTTCGAACACGCTCTATGTCCAGGGGGGCAAACTCCTCCACACTGCCGGAAAGCCTGCTGTAAGGTTCATTCTTAACACCTTCTTCTTTGAATTTTTGCGGTCCGCAATAGCCGGCCTGTCTTTTTTCCGGAAGATCAAGAAAACCTTTGTTTTCAAGGCGCTCCAGAACATCCTTGCATTCACGGGCTTTCAATCCGCCCCGGGGCCGCTTCCAGTCCAGAAGCTCGCATACCGTGTGGGCCAGCTCATTACGGCTGATACCTCCGCAACTACCCACAACTTCCCGGATTATCAATAACTCGTCGGTCGTAAAATTCCGTCCGAAAAATCTCTGCGGTTTTATTAAGGTTTGCATGGCCATACTCCTTTCATTTATTCTTGCATAACAGAAATATGGCCATTTGTCCCGAAGTTTTTTTCATCTGATCGAAAAAAAAACAGGGTTGGAAAAGGTACATATCGGTACGTATTTTGTTATCTTTATCAAATTCGCTGTTTTTTACTTACAAATTTGATCTAAGTATTTTAAATTATTGACTTGCTAGTCATTTTCAAAAGAGCCGTACCCCAAAGATTTGTGCATATTTTCCCTGCACCAACTCCACAGCATTCGCATAAAACGATTACTCCTTTTGCGCGCGGTTTTCTTTTTGATCACCC
>JAIVHE010000004.1 GCA_020201255.1 Desulfobacteraceae bacterium | reverse complement strand
TCCAGGCTGCCGTTCTCTACATCATCTAAGTTGTTTTCCATCTGGGCGGTAAAGGAAATATCCAGCAGCTCGGGAAAAGATGCCACCAGAAGATCATTCACAATAAACCCGAGTTCACTGGGAGTAAAATACCGTTTTACCAGTTCCACATATCCCTTGTCCTGGATAACACTGATAATGGAGGCATAGGTGCTTGGCCGGCCGATCCCGTTTTTTTCCAGCTCCTTGACCAGGGAGGCCTCTGAAAACCGTGGCGGCGGTTTGGTAAAATGCTGTGCAAAGATAATTTTTTCCCGGGTCAACCGCTCTTTTTCCTTCACATCGGGAAGTGACTGGATATCAGTTTTTGATCCTGTTTCCGGAATGTCATACAAGGCCATGAATCCATTAAATTTTACTGTGGAACCACTCACGGAAAACAGATAATTATCCGCTTTGATCATAATGGCTTTCTGATCGATAAGTGCCTGGCTCATCTGGGAGGCCACAAACCTCTTCCAGATAAGATCATAGAGCCTGAACTGGTCTTCGGACAGGTGGGGTTTGATTTTTTCAGGGGTGTTGAAAACAGAGGTCGGGCGGATGGCTTCATGGGCATCCTGGACCTTGTTTTTGTTTGTAAAATACCGGGGCTGTGACAGGGCATATTCTTTACCGTAGTCTTGAACAACAAGTTCCAGTGCCTCCTGGGCCGCTTCCGGGGCGATGCGGGTGGAGTCGGTCCGCATATAGGTGATCAGGCCTTCAGGTCCATCAGTGCCGATATCAATGCCTTCATACAATTGCTGGGCCACCACCATGGTTTTTTTGGCGGAGAATCTCAGGCGGTTAATGGCATCCTGCTGCATTTTGCTGGTGGCCATCAGGTCCGCTGTAATGGTCCAGTATTCTTCGGGTAAAAACTGCCGTATTTCCCGTTCCCGGTCACAGATAATTTTTACGGCCACCGACTGCACCCGGCCGGCACTCAATCCCCGCTGCACCTTCTGCCACAGCAGCGGAGAAATCTGATACCCCACCAGCCGGTCGAGTTTGCGACGGGCCTGCTGGGCATCATATTTGTTTTCATCCGGATGCAACGGTTTTTGCAAGGCATCTTCAATGCCCTTTTTGGTCAATTCATGAATAAGAATCCGGTGGAATTTCCGGTCTTTTTTTTTGAGAATATCCATGATGTGAAAGGCAATGGCTTCTCCTTCTCGGTCCGGGTCAGGGGCAAGAAAAATATCATCGCTGTCTTTGGCAATTTTTTTCAGATGGGAAATGACTTTGGTTTTATCCTTGATATTGACATATTCCGCCTTGAAATTATCATCCACGTCAATGCCAAGACTTTTGACCGGCAGATCCCGGATATGGCCGGCACTTGCAGCCACATTATACGATTTTCCCACATATTTTTTCAGGGTTTTGATTTTGGTGGGTGACTCTACAATGATAAGGGGTTTGCCCAATGTTACTCCTTTACAATCGAAAAATAATTGCCTGAATGGTGATTTACAAGTCCCAGTAATTCAAGCTCCAGCAAAACGGCGGACACAAAACTGCTGTCCATTCGGCTTGCTTCAATAATCTGGTCAATATGCTGGGGATAAGCATCCAGCAATTGCATGATCTGTTTTCTGGACCGGTCAAGGACCGGTTTTGATACCGCATTCGGCAGTGGTATGCCAGTGACCGGTTCCAGATGGACAAAATGAGACAATTCATTCACCACATCTGTTTCGTTTTCCACCAGTTTTGCCCCCTGTTTCAACAAAGAATGGGTACCCTGGCTTTTTTGGGACCGAACGCTTCCCGGGACCGCAAATACCTCCCGGTTATACTCTGCTGCAAGCCTTGCCGTTATAAGAGATCCACTTTTCTTTTTTGCTTCCACCACAATGGTCCCGCAGGAAAGTCCTGCAATAATCCGATTTCTGACAGGAAAATTATACGGATATGGATCTGTGTCAAGTGTAAATTCCGATATCACCGCACCAAAACGTTGGATTTGATAGAACAACCCTTTGTTTTCTCTGGGATAAATTTTTTGTAACCCGGATCCCAGAACAGCGATGGTTTTTCCGGTTGCGTCCAATGCGCCCTGATGGGCTGCCGTGTCAATGCCTCTGGCCATGCCGCTGACAATGCAAAATCCCATGCCGGACAGTTTGCGTGCCAGATACCGGGCCGTATCCATGCCATAAGAAGAGGCGTTTCTGGAGCCTACAATGGCAATACACGGTGCATCCGGATCCAGAATCCCCTGATAGGTCAGAATCGGCGGGGGATCCTGGATGGTTTTCAGCAGTCCGGGAAAATTTACATCATGCTGGGTTGAAATGTTGATGCCAAGCGCTGCTACCCGGTTCAATTCTCGTTGGGCCGCAGCTGTGTAGTGCTTATGGTTCAGGATGCCGGTGACAACTTTTTGTGAAATTCCGGCAACGCTTCTAAGTGCATTAGGTGTTGCCGCCAATATCCTGTCGGGGTTTCCAAAGACCTGAAGGAGCCGGTTGAATCCCTGGTTTCCCAAAAACGGGATTTCCCGTATAATAAACCATGGCAGGTATGCGGCGGCATCGGATTCCATGTGCCGGACCGCTTACTCAGATGCTGATAATTTTTCTTGGGCTTTATCTGCTGCAGGTGAAAAAGGGTATTTCTTCAATACCAGTTTCAGATAATGGTGGGCCCGGTTGATATCATCCATGGACAGATAGCAATACCCTGTTTTCAACAGGGCATCAGGTACTTTTTGTGCAGTGGGATAGGCAGCAACCAGTTCTTTGAACACGGTTGCTGCTTTGGGGTATTCTTTGAGAGAATAGTGGCATTCCCCCAGCCAGTAAAGAGAATTGTCTGCAAGACTGTGGGCTGGATACTGCTGCACAAAACTGCGGAACAATTGGCCGGCAGCGTCAAAATCATTCTCCAGCATAAGGTTCCGTGCTTTCTGGTACAATTGCGGTGGCGCCAGGTCTGTTGGCGGATCTTTTGGTAGTTTCGGCTTTTCTTCCGGCTTTTGCACTGCAACAGACTGCTTTTTTTCCATGGCAGCCATTTTTTGTTCCAGACTGGTGATTTTTTCTTGCAATGCGTGAATGGCCTGATCTTTCTGGTCTATCTGCTTCTGTATTTGTATCAGCTGGTCTTTGGGCAGTCCATCAGGTTTGACTGTTGCTGTGGTTGTCCGGGATTCGTCCTTGGCTGCGGGTGTTTTTTCCCCTCGAAAAAAGGATGTAGAACAGGAAGACAGCAGAAAACTGACACATATCAGGGCAGTACACTTTACCATCGTTGACCAGACCATTACTTTTATCCTTTCTGTGATACGGCAAGCACAACCGGGCTTGCAACAAATATGGATGAATAGGTGCCGATGAGCACACCGATGATCATGGCAAAAGCAAAATTGTGGATGATGTCACCCCCGAGAAAAAACAGGGCAAAGAGCACAATCAATGTGGTAAGCGAAGTGAGAATGGTTCTGGATATTGTCTGGTTGATGCTTTTGTTGAAAAGATCCGGCAAAGCGGTTTTAGAAGATTCTCCCTTGATATTTTCCCTGATCCGGTCAAACACGATAATGGTGTCATTCAATGAATATCCGATAATGGTCAACAGGGCTGCGATAATCGGCAGGGAAAAGTCCAGGTTGAGGATGGAAAAAATTCCCACGGTTATGAACACGTCATGGATCAGGGCGATCAAAGCCCCCATGGCAAATTTGAGCCGGAGCCGCCAGAACAGAACCAGAGAGACTATCAGGGCACCGGTGATCAATACCGGCATGCTCACATTGAAAACAGACAGAAAATAAACCGCTGTCATCAAGGCCCCGGCTGTTACACCGGACAGTATCCATTTGAGCTCAAACCTGCCGGAAATGTAAATGGTGATGAACAGCAGGGAATAAAAAAGTGCCAGCAATGCCTGTTTTTTAAGGTCGTCTCCCACCTGGGGACCAACCATTTCCACACGCCGGATTTCCGGTGTCAACCCGGTCTTCTGGAGGATGGCTTCAGAAACCGCCTGGCCCAATCCTTTGCCCACTGTTTCAGTACTGCCGGTACGGATTAAAAATTCATGGTCTTCCGGCTGTCCAAAATCCTGCACAGACAAGTCCTTGAGATCCAGACCGGCCAGGCTGTCTCTGACCTGGGCAATGGATATATCCTGGGCAAACTTCACCTGGACCAAGGCACCGCCGGAAAAATCGATGCCATAGTTGGGGCCCTTGTGAACAATCAGGGCTATGATACTGGCAATGATGAGCAGGGCAGAAAAAACAAACCCGATCTTTTGTTTTCCCAGAAAGTCTATATTGATATCAGACTTGATCAGCTGCATTATAATGATTCCTTTATATACTCAAGGTTGAAGAAGTTTTTTTCTGTAGGACAAAGTCAAAAATGGATTTGGACAGAATCAGTGCGGTGAACAGGCTGGCAACAATGCCCAGCCCCAATGTTACGGCAAATCCCTTGACAGGACCTGTACCGAATTGAAACAGTACGATGGCGGCAATTAATGTGGTGACATTGGCATCCAAAATGGTCAGCGTAGCCCTGTCAAAACCGGCATGAACTGCAGCCACAGGCGTTCTTCCCCACCGAAGCTCCTCGCGTATTCTTTCAAAAATAATGACATTGGCATCCACGGCCATGCCGATTGTCAGAATAATACCTGCTATGCCCGGCAGGGTCAATGTGGCCTGAAACGCTGCCAGTCCCCCGCCGATGAGAAGAATATTCATCACCAGGGCCAGATCTGCAATCAGGCCGGCTCCCTTATAATAAATTGCCATAAACAGGAGGACCAGTGCGCCGCCCGCCAACATGGATATCATTCCCATGCGGATGGAATCCGCCCCCAGTGTGGGCCCCACTGTTCTTTCCTCAATGATGGTGACCGGTGCCGGAAGCGATCCTGCCCGCAGGGCAATGGCCAGGTCCTTGGCTTCCTCCAGTGTGAAATTGCCGGTGATCACGGCTTTGCCCCCGGCAATACGATCCTGGATCACCGGGGCCGAATACACCGTATTGTCCAGCACAATGGCCAGCCGCTTTTTGATATTCTGTCCGGTGATCCGGTCAAATATATGCGCACCTTTCCGGTTGAATTCAATGCCCACCTGGGGCTGCTGAAACTGATCAAATTCCACCCGTGCATCCACCAGCAGACTGCCGTCCAGCAGAACCTGCTTTTTGATCACATGGGCAATCTTATCGGTGCCGCCGGTGGCTGGATCTGTTTTGTTTTCATACAGAATCTGGCTTCCCACGGGCAAAGATCCTTTAAGGGCGGCATCAATGCTGACATCCTCATTGACCAGCTGAAATGTCAACTGGGCGGTTTTGCCGATGAGATCCTTGGCACGGTCCGGATCATTGATACCCGGCAGCTGAAGAAGTATGCGGTTTTCCCCCTGTATCCGGATATCGGGCTCACTGACACCAAACTCATCAATCCGGTTCCGGATGGTTTCAAGTGCCTGTTCAGTGGCCATTTTCCGTATCGTTTCCTCTTCATCATCCGGCAGCCTGATACGAAAACTTGTGGCATCACCTTCAGCAGAGGAGGTGTCTACCGTAAGATTGGAAAAATCTTTGGAAACAATGGTTTCAAATGCTTTTTTTGCTTGTTTGTCCGGCAGTTCGGCCAGGATGGTATTATTTTCCTGTCGGGCAATACCCAGATGGGAGACACCTGCTTTTCTGAGTTCTTTTTTCAGTTCATCAACGGTCCGTTCCAGTTCGGCTTCCACCGCCTTGACATTCTGAACCTCCAGCACCAGATGCATGCCCCCCTGCAGGTCAAGTCCCAGATTGATTTGTTTGTGGGGCCAGGTGTTGGTGAAAGTTGGCAGCAGAAACACAACGGCTGTGATGAGAACGCCCAGGATCAATACGCGTTTTACGGTAAATAGTTTCAAACTTCAGCTCTCCTGCGCAAATGCATTAATTCTATTTTTCAGATTTGACCGCAGCTTCATTGTCAGAGACCAGGGCTGCCACATTGCCGCGTGAAATTTTAATCTTGACTTTTTCAGCGATTTCAAGACCGATGGTTGTATCATCAATGGAAATGATCGTGCCATAGATGCCGCCGGAAGTGATGATCCGGTTCCCTTTTTTCAGGTTTGCAATCATTTCTCTGTGTTCTTTGGCTTTTTTCTGCTGGGGCCGGATCAACAGAAAATAAAAAATGGCAAACAGGATAATGATGGGCAGAAAACCTGCCAGTCCGCCAGCCGCCTGTCCTTCGTTGGCCCCCATTGCAAATGCTGTACTAATCAAAATAGATCCTCCTTATAAAATGTAATTAAAATGGTATATGGTTAAAATGGTATAATAGTATCATGAAACAGTATCAGGTTTTTGAATGTGGAATCCAGATGGTGCTCCCGTCAAATTGAATCTGGTTAACAGTATCATAATTGATTTCTTCCAGCAGGGAAAACACCTCACCCATATTATAGACCACAATTTTGCTCAACGGTTCCAGCAGGTTGATATCAGCCACAACCTGTTCATCAATGAGGTTATAGATAATGACCATGGTTTCAGAAAATTTCAAGACTTTTCCAACACCCGAGGAGTGTCCGCTGTGCAACGGCTCATCCGCGTCAGATGTCACATCAACCCCCCGGGAAGCAAAGTACTCTGTGAGTATAGTAAAATGGATGTTCCAGATATTGTCTCCGGGCTGAACCACATAAATGCCGTATTCTTCAATACGTTCCGGAACTGTTTCTCCCGATTCGGTGATCCGGGTTTCAAAAATCTTGTTTTTTTTGACAAATGCTTTTTCCAGTATATCAGTCATGGATACTTTTTTGCCGCCCAAAACAAATGATTCATCAGATCTGACAATCATGTCCAGACTCTCTTTGATACCCAGTGCCTGCAGCCTTTTTTGCATCATCTGATCCAATTGTGAGTCGTTTTCCATATCTTTCAAATCGTTATAATCAATGGTTGGTTTCTTTTGGATCTGTTTTTCCACCACCTTGGGTCTGGTCTGAAATGTATTTGTTTTATGGGCATTTTCAACAGCAGTGTCCTGAATTTCTTTGTCCTGGCGTGTTGATTTATCATGAAAAACACTCGTTTTTCCATCCATCTGTTCGGTATCGGCTTTCAAAAACATATACCCCGCAACCAAAGCAAGGATAACAACAACGATGCCTGCGGCCATCTTGTTTTTATGTTTGAAAGCGTTGTCCACAAGTCACATTTTCCCTCTTATGAGGTTGAAGTTGCTTTAGATACACAAAAGATGCTCTGATGTCAACCTTAGTGTAGTCCGGCGTTTTCAGGAGTGGCAGGTAATACGGCTTTGGCCTGAGACCAGTTCCGGATCGATCTCAATATTAATGGAGACATTCCTCTTGGATTCAATTTCAATGAGCTCCTCCCGCTTTTTATTGAGAATATAATAGGCAACCTCCCGGGGAACAAGGGCCTGAACCTGCTTGTTTTCCGTCTTGAGGGTTTTCAGGTTCAATTGACGCAAAATTGCAAGGCCCTGGGTTTCCACGGATGGTGTCTGGCCCCTGCCATTGCAGTATTTACAGGTTTCATAACTGCCAAAGGTAATGGAATGACGGATGCGCTGCCGGGACATTTCCAGAAGACCAAACGTGGTAATGCCACCCACCTTTGTTTTGGCTTTGTCTGATTTTAAATACTTTTTCAGATTTTTGGTGATATCCGCTTTGTGGCGCCTTTCCTTCATATCGATGAAGTCCACCACAATAAGACCGCCCATGTCCCGCAACCGCAATTGCCTTGCCACCTCTTCTGCGGCCTCGATATTGGTATGAAAGGCGGTTTCTTCAATATTGCGGCGTTTGGTGGATTTGCCGGAATTCACATCAATGGACACCAACGCTTCTGTCTGTTCAATGACCAGAAACCCGCCGGATATCAAAGGCACATCCCGTTTGAAAATGGAGGCGATCTGTTCTTCGAGCTGGTATTTGGTAAAGATGGGTTTTTCCCCTTTGAAAAATTTCACAATTTTTTTCTGTTTCGGGGCAATCATGGCCATGAATTCCTTGACTTCCCGGAATGTGTCGGGATTGTCAATAAGAATCTCTGTGATATCGGTTGTGAAATAATCCCGCAACGATCGTACCGCCAAACTTTGCTCCTTGTACAGCAAAGAGGGGGCTGGATTGTCAATGGCAAGCTTGTCAATATTTTTCCATACCCGCATCAGATACTTGAGATCAGCCGTCAACTGGGTTTTGGTGGCATCTTTACCTGCGGTTCTCACAATCATGCCAAACCCTTCGGGAATCTCCATGGTTTTGAGAATCTTGGCCAGCCGTTTTCTTTCTTCTTCCTCTGCAATTTTTCGGGACACCCCTTTGGTGGTGCTTCCAGGCATAAGCACAGCCAGCCTGCCGGGCAAAGAAATAAATGTGGTGAGCATGGCCCCTTTCTGGCTGATGGGGTCTTTTACAACCTGTACAATGAGCTCCTGGCCTTTTTTGATCAGGTTGAACAAAGACTTGTCCCGGGTTTCCACCTCCTGGAAATAATCCTGGTGGATTTCATTTTTTTGTAAAAAACCGTTTTTTTCGGCTCCAAAGTCCACAAAAACCGCCTGAAGGCTTTGTTCCACCCGGGTGACAATGCCTTTGTAGATATTGCCCTGGGTTACCTCCTTGGCACGGGTTTCAATGTGGAACTGGTCCAGTGTGTTGTCTATGACTGCGGCGATTCTGCTGACATCAGGATCAAGAGCGTTGATCAGTATTTTTCTAGCCATGTTTTTTGCTCATTTCAAAATTGGGTTAATCCTTTCCTGTTCCATCAGTGTGTTTACGGTATTCTGCTGCAACGGGCAAGGTAAATTTTTGTTCCTTTTCCTTATTGGGTTTCTGAGATGACTACAGTATCTGCATTGAAGGAAAAGTCTGTCTGTCTTAAAATATCATAATAGGTGAGAATCCGTTCCACATATTGCACCGGTTCCCATCCCCTTGCATACCCATGCCTGGTTTTCTGATAAATTTCTTTTTTGGACAGCAGGGGAAGTGTTTTTTTCAGGGACTGCCAGGTCAACGGATTGAATCCTCTTTCCCCGGCTATGGCCATGGCATCCTGCACATGGCCATAACCCACATTATAACTGGCCAGAGCAAACAGCATACGCTGGTATGTATCTTCAATCTTATGGAAACGTGCATACATGCGATTAAGATAACGGATACCTGCCTGAATACTCTGCTTTGGATTGATACGGTTTGTAATGCCCATTTCTCTGGCAGTTGCATTGGTAACCTGCATAAGGCCTTTGACATTGGTAAAACTTGTGGCACCAGTGTCAAACCGCGATTCCTGATACACAACCGCAGCCATCAGGCGCCAGTCAAATCCATGTTTTACCGCTTCTGTTTCAATGATATCCTGAAATTTCGGTAAATGGGTTTTCATCCGTTCATGAAATGTTTTTATTTCCGATACATCAAAATCCCTGGTGTGCTCATAATATTTATCAATGATCTGTCTGAGAATTTTTTGTTTATTGGCATACAAAAAGAAACGGTTCATTTGCGTGAGCATTTCCATATCATTTTTGCGCACAGCCCATGCAAGTGATTCTTTTTCCTGGATGGGAATACCAATACGGATATCTGGAAAATACCGCTGGTTCAGCAGGGCAATGTTGGAATCTGCAATGGTAAATTTGATTTCACGGTCATTGACCATGGCAATGAGGTCTTCTGTGGGAATATTGTCATGCAGAATATAATGGATATCAATACCTGATGCCTTTATTTCTTCGAGCCGAAAATGATAGGATGTATTGCGCCGGACATGGATGGTTCTGCCGGCCAGGTCCTGGATATCCTTGGGGGCAAATATCAGATGGTGATGAATTATCCGCTGCTGGATATTCATATAGGGAATGGAAAACGCCGCCTTTTCCAGGCTTTCTTTGGTGATGGTCATGCCTGCGGCAATAAAATCTCCTTTGCCCTGTTCCAGATAGGCAAACAGATTGTTCCAGCCCGGGGTTACAATATCCAGGTCCACTTTCAAATACCGGGCAAATTCACGGGCCAGGTCGTATTCAAACCCAGTGGGTTCTTCTTGGTACAGATCAAACGTGTTTACCGATCGCGTGCTGATCATCCTCAATGTGCCCGATTCTTTGATACGCGTGACCGTATCGGATGCCATTCCAATCTGCTTGTGGTGGAGCAGAAAGGCCAGATAAATTAAAAAGCCACACAGAACCAGCAGGGTCAGAAAAATAAAATATTTTTCAAAAAAAGGTTTCATTACAGTATGTGAGAAGCCGTTTGGGATATCTCCAATTTGTCCACTTTGCGGTATCCTCTGGGTAAAAGTTTGCCTCTGTGCCCCCGCATTCCGGTATAATCGTGTTGGTTGTCCATACCCAGGCGCAAAGAATAGGTTTTGGAATGTATAACAAGATTAGAATGTAATGGCAATATTTTTAGGAACTTGAGTTTTTCCGGATCCAAGGCTGTCTGCTCTTTTTTGGGAATGGTGATAATTTTGTTTCCCTGGCCTTTTTTCAACCGGGGAAGCTCTTTCAGGGGGAAAATAAGCATCCGCCCCTTTGTGGTAACTGCCACCACAGCATCGGTTTCAAAATCCAAAACCGGCTGTGGCGGCATGGGAGCGGTATTTTTTTTCAGCGTAATCACCGATTTACCGTTTTTAAAATGGGTCAGAAAATCTGAAAATGTAATGATAAATCCATACCCGTTGTTTGATCCCACCAGAAAATGCGTGGCTTGCGTTTGTGACAGCATAAAGCAGATCCGTGTATCAGGCTGCAGGGACAGATGCCCGGTCAATGGTTCGCCATTGCTTCTGGCGGAGGGCAGAACATGGGGATACAGGGTATAACTGCGGCCGAAGTTGTCTAAAAACACAATGGGTTTGTCGCTCTGGGTTCTCAAATGGCTCAGCAGAGAATCCCCGGATCTGAATTTTACTTTTTCTGGATCGATTTCATGTCCTTTGGCTGATCGGATCCATCCGTTTTGGGACAAAATAATGGTTACCGGCTCCACCTCCATGACATCGGTAATGGAAAATGCCTCTGCTTCTTTGCGTTCCTGGATGGGTGACCGCCGCTTGTCTCCATATTTTCTGGCATCGGATTTTATTTCATCAATAATATATGCCTTAAACGCTGTTTTGTCGTTCAAAAGAGTTTCAAGGGTTGTTTGTTCGTCTTTCAGATTTTTTATTTCAGAAAGAATTTTGATCTCTTCCAGCCTGGCCAGCTGGCGCAAGCGGATATCAAGGATGGCTCCTGCCTGGATCGATGACAGGTCAAAGGCCTTCATCAGGTCCTGTCTGGGATGATCCGACTGCCGGATAATGCGTATCACTTCATCTATATGCAAAAACGCAATGCGAAATCCCTCCAGGATATGAAGCCTGTCTACAACCTTTTCCAGGCGGAAGGTAAGTTTTTTTTCCACTGTATGGAATCTGAATTCCAGCCATTCCAGAAGAACGGTTTTTATATTTTTGACTGCAGGCCGGCCATTGATACCGATCATGTTCATGTTAAAGGAATAGGACTTTTCCAGGTCAGTTGTGGCAAACAGATGATCGGCAAGGGCGGTGAGATCCACCCTGCCGGATCTGGGGATCACCACCAGCCTGGTGGGATCTTCATGGTCTGATTCATCACGGATATCGCTGACCATGGGCAGTTTTTTGGCTTCCATCTGGGCAGCGATCTGCTCATGGATTTTTTCAGCCGATGCATGATAGGGCAGGGCAAAATAGACGATATCACCCTCTTCAATACGGAACCTGGCCCGCATTTTAATCCGGCCGTTTCCGGTTTCATAAATGGAGCGGATATCTTCTGTCGGGGTTATTATTTCCGCTTGTGTGGGAAAATCCGGACCCTTGATATGCTTGAGCAACGCATCCAGGGAGGTGTTTTCATCTTCGATGAGCAGTATCAGTGCTTTGGCCACCTCCCGCAGGTTATGGGGCAGAATACTGGTG
>JAIVHE010000139.1 GCA_020201255.1 Desulfobacteraceae bacterium | reverse complement strand
ACTTTATCATTTCCAACGCATCACAGCAACAGCGTTTGTTTTTCTCTGAATTGTCGTTATGGGATTGAGTCCCTAATCAGTACTGAGTAAAAATTATAATACGGCGAACAATTCCAAATGATAGGTTCAGAACCTACAGGCAGAGAGGACTACTTAAAACCCGACCTTGTGTTATTTGGGCCAAAGGATACCCCAGATTTCCCCTGTTATCATGTGTAAAAAATGGTTAAAAAACAAAAAGAATTTTCCAAACCGTAAAAAACTGTTTTGTGGATTCTATGCCAGTTGTTTGCCGGCTCCAGGACCTGGCGCGACCCCGTAGATTTCTTCAATTTTTAGGATAACCGCACCCTTGGATTTGAGGGGGAATCCTGCTTTAGCACCCATCTCTTCTATCCATCTGGCGGTTTCTTCATATCGTTTCCCAGTGGTTTCAATGGTGACAGTACCTTTTAGCTGATAGCCTTCGCGTCCTTCCCAGTATGTGACTGATACCTTCGGGTTTGATTTCATATTGGCAAGGGTTTTATTAAGAAATTGATCAGAAATAAGAATGGTCTCATCATCTATGATTTTTTTTGCACCAACCGGTACAACATTTGGGGTACCGTCCGAGGTTGAGGTTCCTAATGCTGCTGCGCCCACTGTTTCAAATAGTTCCTTCATTCTCTCAGTCATTTTTGCCATGATCATAAGCCCCTTTTAATTGAATTCACATTAAAGCTAACATAATAATTTTATCCAGACTTAGTAAGAAAAAAAATCATACTTTATAGCTAAAAGTTAAATACTTTTGCCTCTGCTGCCATATCAATCAGATGTGGGCCGCCATCAAGCAACATATTGGGGAAAAAGTTAGTTTCGTCTATGTTGCGGTTTTTTGCACATGGTGTGCAGATCCCGGTTTTAACTTCATTGTCAACAAGGTAGGACAGGTAATCCTGCGGACAGTCACCAGTGTCTGTTTTTACTGTAAGATCCCGGTTTTTGTTAGCCCACATAACGCCTCCGTCGATGAAAAACATGTCTACATAATGCCCTTTTGAATGGGCTATTTTTGCAAACTGAAAACACCGTGTTGCTGCTTCGTTATCATCTTTGCCTAACACAAACAGAAAATTTGCCATGATTCCCTCCTGAGTATGAATGGTTTAAGGTTTTTTTTTAGCTATCCGATAGTTCCATAAAAATTTTTATTGAAACGAACTTATGTTCATAACTAATTGGTCTGTCATCTCACAACAGGAGGTATTTATCAAGAGTTAGTTGCAGTTGCCCATCGAGCCCGTCATCATCGTGGACCTTCCGGTTTAGCGTTGCCAGAATTTTTCGTTGAATCCATTCAGCCAATGGGAGGAATCTCAGGCCCGGGCTTTGATCCCAAATGGATCGAAGCGATTAAATTCAGCGTAAAAGATGAACTTGGCTACTGGGAGAGCGGCGCCTTTAGCAATACAGCCGATCCATGGAAAGAAGAGCGTTACCGGTAAATCCAGTGACTAAAAAAGGGAATCATCATATGGACAAACTCGTCCTTTATATGCTCAACGCCTGGTATAATATGGAAATCCCATTAGGTGATATGGAAAAGGCCGGCCGATTTCCTTCAGCTTTTCAGCCATTTCCGTGTGTCGAAGGGCTCCGCCGGGAACTGTCCCCGTCCGGTGTAAGGGTCTCGCTGTTAGAGCCGGGCACTTGCCTGACCGGGTTTCAATCGAGTGCCGGGTACAACGATGACATCATCCGGACAATGACTGATCAGTACGGCCCCCTGCTGCATGTGAATGATATTGCCAATACCATCCACTATATCGTTTCCCAACCCCCCCGCATGTCCACCTTTGTGATGTAGTGGTGAGGCCCACACGCATGAATTACCCATAAATAAGCTTACCAGGTGAGGACTACTTGCAGGAGAAGCTCTGTTTAACAGGAGAATGAACACCCCAGATTATCCCTGTTATGCTGCTTTGAAATAGGCCGGGGCGATCGATCATACCATTATAGTTCTTTAGGTTTTTTGGGCAAACGAATGCAGATTTCTAACCCAAGGACCTGTAGGTCAACAGATAGGTGTAATCCCCTGTATCAACAGCGCTGCCTTTTTTAAATCCGTGTCCCAGGACCAGATCATCCACCTCTTTTTCCGACAGCCGGATATGTTTGGGCGGACCGGGCGGGCCGTCGCATTTTTTGAATTCAATCACAGCCAGGCATCCGTTGGGTTTTAGGATGGTTTTGACATGTTTCAGCACGGCTTCTGCCTGGCCGGCCTCTTCAAAATCATGCAGCACCGTGGCCATCAGGCACATGTCCACGCTGTAATCATCAATCTCGATCTGCCGGGCCGCATCGGATATCAGGGTCATGATATTGGTAATATTTTGTTTTTCGATCCTTTTTTCCAAAAGCACTATCCCTTCTTCCCACAGGTCCAGTGCATAGACCAGACCTTGCTCTCCGACGATCTCAGAAAAATAAACAGAATAATCCCCTCTGCCGCAGGCCAGATCCAGGACAACCGATCCAGGCTTTACGGGCAGAACATCGGAGATTTTTTTCAAATCAATCAAATCAAAACTGCTCTTGCCGGCCCCTTTTGGATTTTTTCCCATTTCTTCAGTCATCTTCCATCCTTTTTGTAGATAGCCGAATGTGTTACGTTAAAATACATGCTATTCCAGGGTTCTGCGATCAAGAATCATCTGGGCAATTGCGCCCCCATGGGCACGATATGTGGTTTCAAGAACCTCTTTATCGTTGATATTTCTTACAATCATTTTTTTGATTTTCCAATGTTTTCTGTCATTTCGAGTTGATCAAGAAGAGAGCAGCATAAAATACGGGATTTTGTCTAGGAATTTCAACATACGCTTATGATAGCACGTCCAGAAACAATTTCAAGCTGGTGAGATGATTCTCACGTATTTGTTTTTTGACAACTCATTGTCTTTACATCGCCAACTAAAAAAGCCTAATATTTGGTAAGGAACTCGATTAACAGGAGGATGATTTTGCCAAATACCTTAGGATCCGAATATGCATCTCTGGATGATGTAACGTTTATACCAAAATACAAAGCGGCCTGCTTTTGTGGGGCCGTTCGATATGAGGTGAGTGCTGATCCAGTAGATGCTAAAATTTGTCATTGCCTGGCTTGCCAGAAACTTCATGGTGCCCCCATGCAGTGGGCGGCCATCTTCCATAAACGTCATGTGAGAATTACTGCCGGTTTAGATCGCCTGGTTTTCTATTGCAGTGAGCGGAACAGACCTGAACGTATCC